>CAZDEI010000001.1:0-23341 GCA_964504325.1 uncultured Eubacteriales bacterium
CCTCAAGTCGGCAGCCCGCCGCGCAGGCATGTCCGCCGCCCCCGAGCTCCGCGCATATTCGCGAGGCGTCATAGGGAAGGAAGCTTCTTACAGAGACCTTGAAAATTCCCTTTTCCTTTTCCTTAAGGGTGACTCCGACAGCCACTCCCTCTATCGTGCGGGGGATAGCCGCAACGGCGTCCGTTGCCGATGCATCCGCCTCCTCGGAGGAAAGCACCTCATAATCAAGCACCGTCAGCGCAACAAGACCGTTTTCGAAATATCTCATATTTTCATATGCGCTTCTCTCGAGAAGGAGCCTGCCCCTGGTCACCGTTTCGAACATGCTGCGGTTTACCGCCTCGTGCTCGGCACCGAGTTTTATAAGCTCGGCGGCGGCAAGATGCGTCGCGGCTGTGGTGTTGCTGTATTTAAAGCAGC
This sequence comes from uncultured Eubacteriales bacterium, assembly GCA_964504325.1. Taxonomy (GTDB): domain Bacteria; phylum Bacillota; class Clostridia; order Oscillospirales; family Acutalibacteraceae; genus RGIG7384. Next base: position 421 of record CAZDEI010000001.1, read on the forward strand.
CCGTATCGGTCGCAATTCCGGTATAAAGAGCCGTTGCAACGGCCTTATCGGGAATCACACCGAGCTCGGCCGCAAGCGCGAGCATTACCTCGCAGGCGGCAGAGGCGCTGCCGTCAAGCAGCAGGGCAGAGGCATATTCGGTATTGGTCGGATGATGATCTATACAAAGCTCGCAATGCTCGCAAAGTCCTGCCGAGATGTCTCCGAGCAGCTTTTTGTCGGCAACATCGACAGCCACCACCGTATGCCCCTCGGCGTTTACCGTGCCCTCATAGGCCTTGCCTAAAAAGTCGAATTTTGTCGGAACTCCTTCGTCGCATATAACCTCGGCTCTCTTTCCGAGCTGCTCGAGCAGCCCCTTCAGTCCGAAGGCGGCACCAAGGGTGTCACCGTCGGGAGAGGAGTGGGTGAGGATCAAAAATCCATCCCTGCTTTTCAAAAGCTCCGCCGCAGCCGAAAGAGAAAGTCTTTTGCACGCCGCCATCAGACCTCTTCCTCCGAATCGGAGAATTCAAACGAGTCGATTATTCGCGATATTTCGGCGCTTTTACGAATCGAATCGTCCGCGATAAATCTCAGCTCGGGCATTTTTCTCAGCGAGAGCCTTGAGGCAAGCTCCCTGCGAAGGAAGCCCGCCGCACTTTTAAGTCCCTTAACGCTTTCATCCGTCTTTTCCGCACCCTCAATGGCGCTGACATAGACATCGGCATAGGACAGATCGCCCGACACATTGACCTTTACGATGCTGATGAGGCTGCTCACCCTCGGGTCCTTGACCTCACGGAGCAGCACAGACAGCTCTCTTTCGATATCGGAGGTTATTCTTCCGAGCTTAAATCCGGGCATTTAGCTCCCGCCTTTCCTTTTTCAGTCTCTGTATTCCTCAATGACGAACGCCTCGAAAACATCTCCCGGCTTTATATCCGAGAACTTTTCAAGACCGATACCGCACTCGTAGCCCGAGGCGACCTCCTTGACATCGTCCTTAAAGCGACGGAGCGAGGAAATGGAATCCTCCGCCACCACTATGCCGTCGCGGATAACGCGTATACGGCAGCTTCTGTTTATCTTTCCGTCGGTGACATAGCTTCCCGCAATCACACCGACACCTGTTATCTTATAGGTCTCGCGAACCTCAACGGTTCCGGCTATTACCTCTCGCGTCTTGGGAGCGAGCATACCCTTGAGGGCCGCCTCAATCTCCTCAATGCAATCGTATATAACTCTGTAGAGTCTGAGGTCCACGCCGTCGCGCTCTGCGGCCGCCTTGGCAACCGGATCGGGTCTGACATTAAAGCCGACGATTATGGCTCCGGAGGTTGCGGCAAGCATTTCATCGGATTCGTTTACGGCACCGACACCGCCGTGTATAACCTTGACCCTGACCTCCTCGTTGGAAAGCTTCACGAGAGATTCACGCACTGCCTCGACAGAGCCCTGAACATCTGCCTTGACGATAATGTTAAGCTCCTTGAGCTCGCCCTCCTCAAGCTGATCGAACAGATTGTCGAGGGTGACCTTTCTTGCCGCGTTGAATTCGGCCTCCTTGGCCTTTTCTCTTCTCTGATCGACGAGCTGACGGGCAAGCCTCTCATCAGAGACCGCATCGAAGCCGTCGCCTGCGGAGGGAACCTCGTCAAGACCGGTTATCTCGACTGGCACAGAGGGACCTGCCTCGGCAAGAGGCCTACCGTTTTCGTTAACCATGGCTCTTACTCGACCGACCGAGGAGCCTGCGACTATTATATCACCGGGATGAAGTGTTCCCGCCTGAACAAGCAGGGTGGCTACGGGGCCGCGACCCTTATCGAGTCTTGCCTCAAGCACGATTCCGCGCGCTCTGCGGTCGGGATTTGCCTTAAGCTCCTGCATTTCGGCAACAAGCAGGATGTTCTGAAGCAGATCCTCAATACCGAATCTCGTTTTCGCCGAAACGGGAACGCAGATAACATCTCCGCCCCATTCCTCGGGAACGAGCGACTGCTCGGTAAGCTGCTGCTTAACACGGTCGGGATTCGCCTCCGGCTTATCCATTTTGTTTATTGCAACAATGATCTGTACGCCTGCGGCCTTGGCATGATTTATGGCCTCAATGGTCTGCGGCATTATACCGTCATCGGCGGCAACAACAAGCACGGCGATATCGGTAGCCATTGCGCCTCTCTGTCTCATTGAGGTAAAGGCAGCGTGTCCGGGAGTGTCGATAAAGGTTATATTCTGTCCGTTATGATTTACGCGGTACGCACCGATCGACTGGGTTATTCCGCCGGCCTCGGTATCGGTGACGGCGGTATTTCTTATGGCATCGAGCAGGGAGGTCTTGCCATGATCGACATGTCCCATAACGCAGACAACGGGATCGCGGGTGATGAGATCCTCATCCTTATCCTCGGTGGTATCCATAATGCGCTCCTCGATGGTGACAACAACCTGTTTCTCGATTCTGGCACCGAGCTCGGTAACGACGATCTCGGCGGTATCGTAATCGATGACCTGATTGACGGTAACGAGCATTCCGAGCTTCATGAGAGCCTTGATAACCTCTGCAGCCGTCTTTTTAAGTGCCGCTGCGAGCTCGCCGACGGTTATCTCCTCGCCGACGGTTACGGTAACGGGAGTCTTTTTAATCTTTTCAAGCTGAAGCCTTCTGAGCTTGTCGGCCTCGGTCTCTCTCTTTGAGGACTTGGGTCTTCTGTATTCCTGAGACTTCTGCTTGATCTTCTGCTTGCGCTGCTCATTGTCCTTCATGGAATTTGCAGGCGCAATATTTTCGTATTTTTCATTGTAGCGATCCATGTTTACCTGGAACGCCTTGGTATCGACCTTGCGGATCTCCGCAGGGCCGCGATTGGGAGCCTCGCCTGCCGGCTTATCCTTTTTCTTAGGCGGAATGGGAGTTGAAGCCTTTTTCTCTGCCGGCTTTTCGGGCTTCTTGACTGCGGCAGCCGACTTCTTTTCCGGCTCTTGCTTTTTCTCGCCAGCCTTTTCGGCCTCGGCCGCTGCCTTGAGCTGTGCGAGAATAGCCGCCTGCTCGGCGAGCATTCTTTCCTTATCTGCGGCCTTTTTGTCGGCGGTCTTTTTTCTGCTTGCCTCACCTGCGGCGAAATATGCATCAAAAGAGGACACCTCATGCTCCTTTGTCAGGCGGTTGATGACGAAATCAAGCTCCTCCTCGCTGAGAGCCGCCTGACTTTTCTTCGCGCTGTCTGACAGAGCCGAAAGTATATCGGTAATTTTATTGCTGCTGAGACCGAAATCCTTTGCGAGATCGATCACACGGTATTTTACTGTCATTTATTCTGCCTCCGTTATAGTATTGTGTCCGATGTGCTTTCCGCACATCCCGTCACACCCGAGTGCCTTTTTTATTGCCTCGGCAAAGCCGCGGTCATTCAGTGAATAAACCGCCGCACGGGCTCCGACGGCAGCTCCGAATTCATCCATGGTTCTTGAGGTTTCCAGCACCTCGACCGAATCCGAACAAAAAAATCTGACTTCCTTAAGAGTCTTGGGGGAAATGTCCGACGCCGTAATGACCAGCGCAGAGCCTCCCGAGCTTACCGTATCCTTTACACGGTCAAAGCCGCTCTCCAGCAGTCCCGCTCTTTTCGCAACCGAAAGCTTGGAGAATAACGGGTCCTTCATTTTCCTTCACCCGCTCTTTCGGAGACGGTATCGAAAACCGACTGCGGTACCTCGGAGGAAAAGCTTCTCTCCAAGCGACGGGCCTTCCGTGCTTTTTCAAGACATGCGGGATCCTTGCACACATAGGCGCCTCTGCCCTGTGCTCTTCCCGTGGGATCGGCCGAGATGTTGCCGTCCTTATCCCGTACTACACGGATAAGCTCGGCCTTCGGCTTCATTTCACCACAGCCCACGCACATGCGTAAGGGTATTTTTTTCGCACTCATTCTTCCTTCACCGCCTCGGCTTTTTTTACTCTTCCTCGCCGTAGAAGCCGCTTTCGGGACGGATATCTATCTTCCAGCCCGTAAGCTTTGCGGCAAGTCGGACATTCTGTCCCTTGTTTCCTATTGCGAGCGAAAGCTGAGAATCGGGAACGGTTGCCCTGCACTCCTTGGGGTTTTCGCTCTTAATCTCGACCTTAAGCACCTTTGCGGGGGAGAGAGCCTCGGTGATGAAAAGCTCGGGCTCCTCGGAATACTTAACGATATCTATTTTTTCTCCGCCGAGCTCCTCGACAATCTTGTTTACACGGGAGCCGCGCGGACCTATGCAGGAGCCGACGGGATCGATGTCGGGGTTCTCGGACCAGACGGCCATCTTGGTGCGCGAGCCCGCCTGACGGGATATCGATTTTATGATTATCGTGCCGTCGAATATTTCGGGAACCTCACTCTCGAAAAGACGCTTTACGAGATTGGGGTGGGTGCGGCTGATCATGATACGGGGGCCGTCCTTTTCACCCTCCTTGACATCGACGATATAGACCTTCAGATGGTCACCCTCTCTTATCTCCTCATTGGGCACCTGCTCAATCTTGGGGAGCACAACCTCACTCTTGCCGAGCATGAGAGTGGCATTTCCGGTTCGGGGATCAACGCTTATGACCTGTGCGGTAACAAGCTCGCGGTTCTTATCCTGGAACTGTGCAAGCACCTGACTCTTTTCGGCATCGGAAAGTCCCTGACGGAAGATCTGCTTGGCGTTCATCGCTATTATTCTTCCGCAGGCATGGCTGTTTATCGGAATTCTCACAAGGTCGCCCTCGGCCGCCTTTTTGGTATAGCGGAGTGCCTCCTCGACGGTCATTTCAGAATAGGGATCGCTGACCTCGGCAACGACCTCCTTACGGGCATAAAGCTCGAATTTCTCGTTTTCGAAATCGATATCGCAGAAGACAACATCTCTTCCGCCGAAATCCTTTTTGACCGCAGTGATTATCGCGGTGGATATTCTCGCCGCGAGTACATCTCTCGGTATTGCCTTTTCGCTTTCCAAAAGCTTAAGTGCCGCGAAAAGCTCCTTGTTATCTACCTTGACCGGTGTTTTTGCTGCTCTTGCCATTTTTTCTCTTTTCCTCCCGAGTTTTTATATATCAGACAGTTTAACCTTTGCAAGCTCCCGTTCGCCGAAGCTGAGCTCGGCTCCCTCGGACGTAACGGTAACCGTTCCGTTTTTGTATGCCGAAAGCGTTCCCGTGATTTCCTTTTTTCCATCCACGGGGCGGATAAGTATCAGTCTTACCTCTCGGCCGAGCATTTTTTCGAAGTGCTCGGGTCTTGTAAGCTCTCGCTCGAGACCGGGAGAGCAAACCTCAAAATAATACTGATTGCTTATGATATCAAGCTCATCCAGAATGGGGTCTATCAAATGTGAGGCGTCGGTGCAGTCGTTTATATCCACACCGCACTCCTTATCGATATACACCCTCAAATACCAGGATGCGCCCTCCTTCACATAGCGTACATCCCAAAGTCCGAGACCGAGAGAGGTCAGGGGCTCGCGAACCGCCTCCGCTATGCGATCGGCTACAGATCTTTGTGCCATATGGCCATACCTCCGTGTAAAAACAAGAGAGCGGGTCGCCCCACTCTCCTTTACATTCATATTCTTACCGTAGCAATTATAGCATAGCTTTTTCGGCATTGCAAGTGCTTTTATACACATTTTTCTGCGACAATGGGCGATTTTTCTTTCCGAATTTCTCATTGCACTGAAAAAAAGCGGTCGTTCTGCGCCCTGCTCCGCTTTTCCGGGCTTGTTTTGTGTTGACTTGCAGAGCCGAAAATAATATAATTATTTTCATAGCCTCGGTGCGTCCGATCACCTCTGTCGACGGCGCACGATAATTAAAAGGAGCTCGATATGAATAACAGAAGCTACGAAATCTCGACACTGTCCGACAGCACTCTTGTTTTCGGTATTCTCGGACTCGCGTTTTCCTCCTCCTTTTGGCTTGCTCCGCTCGGAATTGTTTTTTCTGCCGTTGCCTTAAGCAAGGCTCGCAAATTTTTTGCTTATAACGGCCTGCTTTTCGGAAAGGCGAGGGTCGGTCGGATTCTCGCCCTTGTAGGGCTTCCGGTCGGAATAGCGCTGAGCGTGCTTCTCGTTTTTTATATTATCGCACTGGCAGTGCTCGGCACGGCATATATTTCGATTATCGTAAACGCCCTTGCCACTTAAGTTTTTTAAAATTTTACCGAAAGGACTGCTTTTTCTTGAAGAGAGAGCTCAAAAAAACCGTATCGGAGAATATCAAAAGGCTGCTCGCCTCCGACAAAAGCCTCCGCGCCGTATATGAAATAAGCTTCTCGGCCGAAGACAATGTTTTTGCCGAGACCTCCGACGGCTACAGAATCAAAAAAATGACCTACGGAGAGCTTAAAAAAATCTCCGAGCAGTACTCCGAGGCGCTTTATTCGCGCCTGGGCGCCCATGGCTGCTTTATAGGCCTCGAAATGGAAAACCGTCCCGAATGGATAGCCGCCTTTTGGGCGATACTTCGCAGCGGAAACAAGCCGTATCTTGTCAACTGCCGTCATCCCGAAGCGCTTTCAAACGGCATTTTGTCCGAGCTCGGAATCCGATATATCGTCTCGGACGGAGTCGGTCGTCTTAACGCCGAATACATAACGCTCGACGAGCTTGCCGCCTTTTCGGGAGGCATCACCCCGCCGGAGGAGAGCTTTGAAAACGAGATCGCTCTTTCGACCTCGGGCACCTCTACGAACGAGACCATCTGCTTTTTCACGGGAGCCGAGCTGTCCGAGCAGATACTCAACAGCGAGCCGATAATTAAAAAATGTCCCTCGATCGCCGCCGACTGTGACGGCAGCATAAAGCTTCTTGCCTTTCTGCCCTTTTACCACATCTTCGGTCTTTCGGCGGTGTATTTTTGGTTTGCCTTCTTCGGAAGAACCTTTGTGTTTTTGAGGGAGCTTTCCGCCGAAACACTTCTCCGCACCTGCAGAAGGCACCGAGTCACACACATTTTTGCGGTACCGATGCTTTGGCACACGGTCGAAAAGCAGCTTATGCGCGAGCTTGACGGGCGTGACGAGGCCGACCGCAGGCGCTTTGAAAAGGGCGCACGGCTCTCCTTAAGGCTTCAAAACGCCTTTCCGCGCATGGGCGGATATATAGCCCGTCGAATCATGCGCGAGGTGAACGACAGGCTCTTCGGAGACAGCGTTCGCTTTATGATAAGCGGCGGCAGCGCTCTGCGTCCGTCGGCGATACGGCTGATGTGCTCGCTCGGATATCCGCTTCACAACGGCTACGGAATGAGTGAAATCGGAATTGCCTCGGTGGAGCTCGGCGAAAGGCCCTCGGAGCTTATGCGAGGCTCGGTTGGCGCTCCCTTCCGCTCGCTTGAATATTCTCTCGGTGAGGACGGCACTCTGCTTGTAAGAGGCAGCTCTATCTGCGGCAAAAGAAGAATCAACGGCACCGAGTATTCTGCAGACGGTCTGTTTGATACGGGTGATCTTGCAGAGCTTCGTGACGGCGTCTGGTACATAACCGGAAGAAGAAGCGACACGGTAATAGGCGACAACGGCGAAAACATCAATCCGGATGCCGTTGAGGCCTGCTTTGAGCTTCCCTTTACCGATTCCTTCTCCGTGCTCGGTCTCGATCGCGGTGAGGGGGAGGAGCTCTCTCTTGTTGTAAGGATCGGCAAATACACCTCAGGGACACGGCTTGAGGCGATTGCGAAAAAGGCATATGACGACAACTCGGCTCTGCCGCTTGCCTCCTCGGTCAAGCGCTTTTATTTCACCGAGGATGAGCTTGCACCCGCCTCGGCGGTAAAGATAGGCAGAAAATATCTTGCTCGCGGAATTCTTTCGGGAGACATTCGCATTACCCCCTTTGCCGAGCTGCTTGAAAGGCTGAAGGACGGTGCCGCGGAAAACGGCGATTGCTCCGCCTCTCCCGAGCTTATTGCCGAAATAACACGCACGGTAGCCGAGCTCCTCGGAATACCCGAAGATAGGGTGGGGCTTGATTCTCACATCGTGCTTGAGCTCGGGGCAACAAGCCTGCAATACTTTTCGCTGCTTTCGGCGCTTGCCGAGAAATTCAGGCTCAGCGGCGTTTCCGAAAGGGAGCGCTATCGCTATACCGTAAGAGAGCTTGCGGAATACATAGAAGGACGGCTGTAATTATGCGACATCCGAAGCCGAGCCGTGCGGTCACGGCATTTGTTAAAATCACGGGCTGGATTCCGGCAATGCTATTCTTAAAGCCCAAGGTTTATGTCAGCGGCTGCGGAAGCGCACACCGCCGTCTGCCCAAGCCCTGCCTGCTTGTTTCGAACCATCAGTCGCTGATGGATTTTGTGCTCTATCTTGTGATATTTCCGTTCAGAAGCATACGATTTTTAATGGCAGAGGTGCTCTTTACAAAAAATGCCCTTCTTTCACGCCTGCTGTTCAGGCTCGGAGGAATTTATGTTGACAGAACCTCCTTTGATTTTTCCTTTGCCGCCGAGGCCGTAGAGGAATTGGACAGGGGAGGCTCTGTCGGAATTTTTCCGCAAAGCAGACTTCCCGTCGGGGACAAGCAGTGGCCCTTTACTCCGAGTGTGGTGCATATTGCTCTTAATTCGGGAGCCCCCATCGTTCCCGTGTATACCGACGGCAGCTACGGTCTGTTTAAGCGTGCAAGGGTGATGATAGTTGAGGAAATAAGACTTTGCGAGCTTTTTGACGGTAATAAGCCGGACTCCGACGAGCTTGACCGTCTCACCTCTTATCTTGAAAGGAAAGTATTTGAGCTCAGGGACGAGCTAGAAAAGGTAAAATGAAACAGGCAAAAGGACAGAAAAAAGCGCATTTTTTCGACATATGTAAATTTCCCATGGACCTCGGCAGATTTTTCTGTCTGCCGTGTCTCGCCATGTTCAGGGTCAAAAAAATATCCACCTCGGGTGAAAGACCGCTCCGTCTTCCGAGTGGCGGAGTCATGATAGTTGCCAACCACACGGGCTTTGCCGATCCCTTTATAATGGGAAGCGCCTTTTGGTACCGCAGAATTCACTTTTTGGCAGCTGAGGTGGTAATGAAGAACCCCTTTCTCGCCATGCTGTTAAGAGGCATGGGCTGCATTAAAATAGACAGAAGAGCCTTTGATATAGAGGCAATCAAAAAAAGCGTATCCGTTATGAAGGAGGGCCGCGTGCTTACCGTATTTCCGCAGGGCGAGCTTCACAAGGACGGAGATATCGAAAGCATTAAAAGCGGCGCCGTTTTGATGGCAATGCAGGCGGGTGTACCTATAATTCCCATTTATTCAAGAGCGCCGAGGCATTGGTACAGCCGACGGGTAGCTGTCATAGGCGAGCCGTTTCTGTGCAGTGATTACTGTACAAAGCGCTTTCCCTCCGCGGCCGACACCGAAAGGGTTTCCCTTGAGCTTTTAAATCGGATTTCCGAGTGTGAAAGGGCCTTTGAGCTTTACACCGAGGAAAAGAAATAAATTAAACCGTAAATATCAGATTGGAGAGCAAAATGAAGATCATAGAAAAGCTTGGCAATATTTTCGAGCAGGTTTTCGAGGTTAAGCTCGATACCGACACGCTCAGCCGCGAGACCACACTTATTGGAGATCTCGGACTTAATTCGATAGGAATGCTGTATTTAGCTCTCGCACTTGAGGAGGAATTCGGTGTTTCCTTTAATAATGATGATCTCAAGGGTCTTCTCACCGTCGGCGATGTTATCGACCGTCTCGGAGGCGAAGAGGCTTGACCTGGAGTGATAGTCAACCGTGGTCGGGTGATATCATCCGCACACGGGTCAGCTTTTATTGGCATTACGGTATTTATTCGGACGACGACTGTGTTATTCAGTTTGGTCCGCCCGACGGTGCTTCACGCGATCCCGAAGAAATTCGTGTGCTCGTGACGGATATCGACAGCTTTCGCGGAGGCGGTGAGGTTGAAACCGCCGAGCTCAGCCGTGAGGAGCAAAAAAAGCGCCGCCGACCCGATAAGACGGTTGAGCTTGCTCTGTCAAGAGTCGGCGAGGGCGGCTACAATATTCTTCATAATAACTGTGAGCACTTTGCAAACGAATGCGTTTTCGGAAGTGCCGATTCGAGCCTTGTCGATTCGGTCAGAGAAGCAATCAGAAAAAAGCTTTCAAAATAATAAACGGCAACAAAAAAACGACCGAGCTGTAGCTCGGTCGTTTTTTCTGCCATTTTACCGCAAGCCTGCGGCAGAGCAATCTTATTCGGAGATAGCTCCAACGGGGCAGGTGTCGGCACAGGCGCCGCAGGATACGCAGATGTCTGCATCGATAACGAACTGACCGTCACCCTCGGAGATAGCCTCTACGGGGCAGCCGGCAGCACAAGCACCGCACATTACGCAAGCGTCGGAAATCTTATATGCCATTATGAATACACCTCACAAGTGAGAATATTGAGCAGCCATAGCCGCTTATTTGCCATTGTAGCAGAAATGCCGATAAAAATCAAGTATTTATTCGGCCTCCGACGATGTGTCCCAGTTATGCCAAACATTTTGAACATCGTCATTGTCATCAAGCATATCGAGAAGCTTTTCCATCTTCTCGGTTGCCTCCTCATCGGTAAGAGCCGTTGTGGTTGAGGGAAGATATACCGCCTCTGCTGAAAGGAAGCTGTAGCCCTTTGCGGAAAGAGCCTCTGCCACCTTACCTACCTCGTTGGCATCGGTAAGAATCTCGAACACATCGCCGTCGGAAAGAAAATCGTCGGCTCCGGCATCGAGAGCTGCCTCCATAACGGTGTCCTCGTCAAGGCCCTCAGCCTCGAGAACTATCTGACCCTTGCGATCAAACATAAACATAACCGAGCCGTTCTGACCGAGGTTTCCTCCGCACTTGTCGAAATAATGGCGAAGATCGCCTGCGGTGCGGTTGCGGTTATCGGTAAGAGTTTCGACAACCACGGCGATTCCGTTGGGACCGTAGCCCTCGTAAACGATCTCCTCATAGTTGTTTCCGCCTTGCTCACCGGCTGCCTTTTTGATAATTCTGTCTATATTGTCGTTCGGCACATTGTTTGCCTTGGCCTTTGCTATTGCATCTCGAAGCTTTGAATTGTTTGCGGGATCGGGTCCGCCCGCTCTTACAACCATTGCAATCTCACGGCCGATTTTGGTAAAGATCTTAGCTCTTTGCTGATCGGTCTTTTCTTTTTTACGCTTTATTGTACTCCATTTGGAATGACCTGACATTTTTTATAATCGTCCTTTCATGCCTGACTTAAAATTAATATTATCACAAACACCGGCCGCTGACAAGTATTTTTTAACATAAGACCCGCTCGGGGCAAATTATTCACCGTCAAGCTCACGAGCGCGCCTGCACAGAGTCTTAAGACCCTCCATATCGGATATTGCTCCGCAGGCTCTTCTTAGCTCGGCTGCGCCTCTTATGCCCTTCATATACCATGCCGCATGCTTTCTGCACTCCAAAAAGGCCGTTCTGTCTCCCTTGTATTCCCTCATTTTTTCGGTTTGCCATATGAGTGCTTCGAGCTTTTCCGACAAGGACGGGGGAGGAAGAATTATCCCGTTTTCCAAATACGCATTTATTCTTTCGAACACCCAGGGGTCGCCCATTGCGGCTCTGCCGACGGCAACAAGCTCGCAGCCGGTTTCCTCGTACATTTGAGCGGCCGAGACCCCGTCCGTAACATCTCCGTTGGCTATAACGGGTATTGAAACGCTGTCCTTTACACGCTTAATTTGCTTACGGTCGACGGGAGGCGCATACATCTGCTGCCTTGTTCTTCCGTGAACTGTCAGTGCAGAGGCTCCCGCCGCCTCGCAAAGCTCGGCAAGATAAGGCGCATTTAAATGCTCCTCGTCCCAGCCGAGCCTCATTTTTACGGTTACGGGTGTGTCGCCGCTGACCGATACCACCGCCGCCACTATATCGCGTGCAAGCAGCGGATCCTTCATAAGCGCCGAGCCGCCCTTTGAGCTTATGGCTATCTTCGGTGCGGGACAGCCCATATTTATATCAATAAAATCGGGGGAGTATTCAAGCGCCTTTTTTGCCGCAGAGGCCATGATTTCGGGGTCACTTCCGAAAAGCTGTGCCCCAAACGGACGCTCGGCGGGAAAGGAGGCAAGATAAGCAAAGGAATGTGAATCATGAAGAGTTATTCCCTTTGCGCTTGCAAGCTCGCCGACGCAAAAGGAAGCTCCGTGAGCTCTGCAAAGCTCGCGCATTGCACGGTCTGCAACGCCCGCCATAGGTGCAAGCGAAGCCCATCCCTCAAAGGTAAGTCCTCCTATTTTTATCCTTTTAGGCATCGGGTCACCTCTTAATATTCTATCCCGAGGCTTTCGGCAAGCTCAAGGGTTATTTCGTTTTGAACAAGCATTCCCGACGGAGTCAGGGCAATTCCGTTTTCGGTTTTCACTGCATATTCGACCTCGCAAAGTCTGTCACACAGCCTTTTGAAGTTCTCATTCGGAGACACTCGGTATTTCTCGGCAAGAGCCTTTTCGGAAATTCCCTCCGTCAGCCTGAGTCCGAGCATGAGATATTCGGCGACTCCGCCTCCCTCACCGTCCTCTATAGGCTGCTCGCCGTTTATAAAGGCTTCAGTATTTCTCGAAAAGCGGAATCTTTTTCCGTTTATAAAGGAATGCGCCGCAGGTCCTATGCCGATATATTCATCAAGCTGCCAATACTTCAAATTATGCCGAGAGGCACAGCCTTCCACCGCAAAATTCGATATTTCATATTGCTTAAGCCCCGCCTCGGCAAGCCTCTCTACGGCAAGCAGATACATATCCGCGGTTTGATCCGACGAGGGCAGCGGCAAACTGTCTGCCCTTCGGTAAAAGGCTGTTCCGGGCTCAAGCTTGAGCATATACGCCGAAATGTGCGAAGGGGAGAGCGACAGCAAAAAGCCTATGCTGTCCTTGAGACTCGCCTCGCTTTGCTTCGGAATACCAAGCATCAGATCAAGGGAAATATTGCTTATTCCGACCGCCCGTGCATCGTCCACCGTGCGAAAAACATCGGCGTTTGTATGCCGTCGGCCGAGATATTTAAGTTCCTCCTCCGAGGAGCTCTGCACACCGAGAGACAGCCTGTTTACACCGGCATCCGCTGCGAGCTCAAGGGTATTCCTTAAGCCGTCGGCGGGATTTGCTTCAAGGGTTATTTCGGCACTGTCGGAAAGCTTAAATGAATTTTTTACCTCATTCAGTAGTTCGGCTATTCTTTTTCCTCCGAGCAGAGAGGGTGTTCCTCCCCCGAAATACACACTGTCAACAGACCTCGGAAAACGCTCTCCGAAAAGGGCTATCCTTTTTCGAAGAGCGTCGGTGTATATATCGTATTGCCGCTCGTCTCCTCCCGTGGAGTAAAAGTCGCAATAGGCGCACTTTCCGGCACAGAAGGGGATATGGAGGTAAATTCCCGCCTTATTCAACTATGTATCCGCGGCAGCTGCCGGGAACAAGGGCGGCGTTTGCCTCGTCGGTGTCGATATGCATGGCAAGCGCGTATTTATCGCTTACACGGACTACAACATCGCCGAAGACAAGCGCTCTTCCGTCGGTATCGAGAGCAACCTTAACGGTCTCTGCATCCTTTACACCAAAGGCCTCTGCATCAGCGGGAGTCATATGTATATGTCTCTTTGCGACTATAACTCCCTCCTTGATCTCCACCTCGCCGCAGGGACCGACAAGCTTACAGGCACCGCTGCCGGCAACATCTCCCGACTCGCGAACGGGGGCGGTAATTCCTATGCTTCTTGCATCGGTTGCAGAAAGCTCAACCTGATCTGCCTTACGGCAGGGTCCGAGTATGGAAACACCGGCAAGCTCTCTCTTCGGGCCGACTACGGTCACACGCTCCTCACATGCGAACTGACCGGGCTGAGAAAGCATTTTCTTAACAGTGAGCTCATGTCCCTCGCCGAAAAGCACCCTGAGGGTTTCCTCGGTGACATGTACATGTCTTGCCGAAATTTCAACCAAAAAATCTTTTGCCATATTTATATCCCCTTTATACACGAGGGCTTTTTTATTCCTTCGTGTGATTATACGGTCGTCGGGCATACTCCGTAAAATCGGAATATGCCCCTTTTTCCTTTAAGACTCGGGAGCAAGGCCGCCCTCGACGGGTGCTGTCTCCGCTGATACCTCGACGGCCTCTGCCGTTTCTTCCCTGTGCTCTACCGCCGCTGCGGAAAGAACCACGGAGCCCTCCTCGGGTCGCATAATTATTACGCCCTTTGTGCGGCGCGAGGTGCGACGGATCTCCGCCACATGCATTCTGATGGTCTTGCCATCCGAGGCAATGGCGATGATGTCGTTATCATCGGTAATATTGAGAACCGCTGCAACCCTACCCGTTTTTTCGGTTATGCTGTAGTTTGTGGTTCCCTGTCCTCCTCTTGTCTGCTCTCTGTATTCATCGGTAGAGCAGCGCTTGCCCATGCCGTTTTCGGATACTGTAAGTATATCCGCACCCTCTCGGCATACGCACATTCCGACTGTGAAGTCACCCTCGCGGAGCTTTATGGCACGAACGCCTCTCGCGTTTCTGCCCATTTCACGGGCATCGTTTTCGTTAAAGCGAATCGCCTTTCCGTTTGCACTCGCAACAAGCAGATCATCGTTTCCGTTTGTTTTGGCAACAAAGGCAAGCTCGTCGTTTTCCTCGATGCTTATCGCTATTATTCCTGTTTTTCTGACATTCTTAAACGCATCGGTAGCCGTACGCTTCATTGTTCCGTTTTTGGTCAGCATGCAGATATAGCTTTCGTCCTTAAGATCCTTACCCATCGGAAGAATGCTTATTATTTTTTCACCGTCCATAAGGGGAAGAATGTTTATTATATTCATTCCCTTTGCGGTCATGCTGCCCTCGGGTATCTCATACGCCTTAAGACGGTAGAGTCTTCCGAAATTTGAGAACATCATTATATAATCGTGGCTCGAGCAGGTGAATACGCTGTCTATATCGTCACCCTCGCGGGTCTTTATGCCTATTCTGCCCTTTCCGCCTCTGCTTTGAATATCATAGCTGCCGACCGGCATACGCTTTATGTAGCCACCGACCGTTTTTGTGAGTATGCACTGCTCCTCGGGAATAAGATCCTCTATATCCACATCGCCTGCCACGTCGGATATTTCGGTACGCCTGTCGTCCGAGAATTTATCGCGAAGATTAAGCGACTCTGTCTTGACTATGTCGAGAATTCTTGCCTGACTTGCCAAAATTTCCTCGCACTCGCGTATAAAGGCAAGCTTTTCCTCGAGCTCGTCGAGAATCTTCTGCTTTTCCATTCCGGCAAGCTTTCCGAGCTGCATCTGTACTATGGCGGTGGTTTGAATATCGTCAAGTCCGAAGCGATCGGTCAGGGCCTGCTTAGATTCGGGTATGGTCTTTGAATTTCTTATTATTGCAATGACCTCATCAATAAAATCAAGTGCGACCTTAAGTCCCTCGAGAATGTGTGCCCTTTCGGCTGCCTTGCGCTTGTCAAATTCGGTGCGGCGACGGATGATATCACACTGGAAATCAATGCAATTCTGCAGCATTTCCTTAAGCGTGAGCACCTGAGGCTTGCCGTTTACGATTGCAAGAAGAATTGCGCCGAAGGTGGTCTGCAGGGGAGTGTAGGAATAAATTTTATTGAGAACCACCTGCGGATTAACATCCTTTTTGACATCTACTATTATTCTTATTCCGCCGTCACGCTTTGAGGAATAGTCGACAACATCGTCAATACCCTCTATTCTCTTATCTGCGGCAAGATCGTAAATACACTTTACAAGCTCCTTCTTTCTTACCTTATAGGGAATCTCGGTTATGACTATACGGGATTTTCCGTTTTTAAGCTCCTCTATTTCGGCCTTTCCTCGAACGGTTATCTTTCCTCTGCCGGTGGCGTATGCGGCACGGATACCGCTTCTGCCCATAATGATTCCGCCGGTGGGGAAGTCGGGTCCCTTTATATACTGACACAGCTTTTGAAGATCTGCCTCGGGATCATCTATAAGACAGCACATACCGTCGATTACCTCACCCAAATTATGAGGAGGTATCTCGGTGGCCATACCTACTGCTATACCCGAGCTTCCGTTTACAAGCAGCTGAGGAAATCTTACGGGAAGAACCTCGGGCTCCTTTAAGCGATCATCGTAGTTGGGAACAAAATCAACCGTTTCCTTGTCTATATCATCCAGCATATGGAGAGACAGGCGGTTCATCTTGGACTCGGTATATCTGTATGCAGCGGCGGGATAGCCGTCGATATTACCGAAGTTTCCGTGTCCGTCGATAAGAGGATAGCGGAGAGAAAAATCCTGCGCCATTCTTACCATTGCATCGTAAACGCTCGTATCTCCGTGAGGATGATAGCGTCCGAGCACGGCACCGACCGTATCGGCACACTTGCGGTATGCCTTTTCTGGGGTAAGTCCGTTTTCGTACATGGTATAAAGTATTCTTCTGTGAACAGGCTTAAGTCCGTCTCGCACATCGGGAATTGCTCTTCCGACAAGAACCGACATGGAGTACTGAAGCATGCTTGTTTTGACTTCGTCTGTTATTTCAACCGGCTGAATATTCGTAAGCTCGTCATCCGGCCAATAAACATTTTCGTGCTTTGCCATTTTTATCTCTCCTTTCCTTAAATATCAAGATCGGTGGCAAACACCGCATTTTCTTCTATGAATTTTCTTCTCGGCTCGACCTCTTCGCCCATCAGCATGCTGAAGGTGGCGTCCGCAAGCTCGGCATCGCTCATTTTTACCTGAAGCATGGTGCGCTTTTCGGGATCGAGAGTGGTTTCCCAAAGCTGATCGGGATCCATTTCACCGAGACCCTTATATCTCTGTACATCGGCATTTCCTCCGAGCTTTTCGATGTACATTGCCTTTTCCTCATCCGTAAAGGCATCAAATCTCTGCTTTCCCTTTGAAACCCTGTAAAGAGGGGGCTGAGCAAGATATATATGTCCGGTCTCTATAAGCTCGGGCATATAACGGAAGAAGAAGGTGAGCAGAAGAGTTCTGATATGAGAGCCGTCGACATCGGCATCGGCCATTATAACTATTTTGTCATAGCGAAGCTTGTTAATATCGAAATTGTCGCCGATTCCGGTTCCGAGCGCAACGATAACGGGAGTAAGCTTATCATTGCCGTATACCTTATCTACTCGAGCCTTTTCGACATTGAGCATCTTACCCCAAAGAGGAAGAATAGCCTGATAGGTGCTGTTTCTGCCCTCCACGGCACTTCCGCCCGCACTGTCTCCCTCGACTATGAATATCTCGGTCTTGGTCGGATCGTCCGAAATACAGTCGGTAAGCTTCTCTGGCATTCTCGTTTTTCCGCCGATTCCCGACTTGTTTCTCGAAGCATCTCTTGCTTTTTGAGCTGCCTCTCTGGCATTTGAGGAGGCAATTGACTTATCTACTATTATTTTTGCCTCTGCTGGATGATCCTCTAAATATTCGTAAAGCTTTTCGTTTACTATATTTCTTACAAGAGTGCCTATGGCAGTATTTCCGAGCTTGGTCTTCGTCTGACTTTCAAACTGTGCATCGGTAAGCTTTACCGAAACAACGGCTATAAGTCCCTCACAGATATCGTCGCCCTTAAGATTGGAATCGTTTTCCTTTAAGAACTTAAAGCTTCTCGCATACTTGTTTACCGCATTGGCAAGGCTCTGCTTAAAGGCGGATTCATGTGTTCCTCCGTCCGAGGTATGTATTGTATTTGCGAAGGACATTATCTTGGTGTCGTAGCCTGTCGACCAGATAAATGCCATTTCGGCAGTTGAATCGCTTGAATTTCCCGAAAGATAAATTACGTCGTTTGAAAGCCTGTCCTTTTTCGACAGATTCAAAATATATTCGACATAGGATTTAATTCCGCCCTCAAAGCAGAGATCGTCCTCTCTGCCCTCAATTTCGGCATCGCTGCGCTCGTCCTTAAGCACTATGCGAATGCCGGCATTTAAGAAGGCCTGCTCTCTGAGCCTCTTAAGCAGGATATCGTAATCGTATCTGGTGGTGTCGGTAAAAATGGTGGGATCCGGCTTAAAGGTTACGGTGGTACCCGTTTCCTCTGTATCGCCTATCACGGTAAGATCGTTTTTAATGCCGCCGTGCTCGTAAAGCTGACGGTATATATGCTGTCCGTCCTTAACCTTTACCTCAAGCCAATCGGAAAGAGCATTAACAACCGAAGCACCGACGCCGTGAAGACCTCCGGATACCTTATAGCCACTGCCTCCGAATTTTCCTCCCGCATGAAGAATAGTGAAAACAACGCTGACGGTGGGAATACCCTTTTGAGGATGTATTCCGACCGGAATTCCGCGTCCGTTATCGGTTACTCTGATCACGCCGTCGTCCAAAAGCTCGACAAGAATCCTGTCACAATAGCCGGCAAGCGCCTCATCTATTGAGTTGTCTACTATTTCGTAAACAAGATGATGAAGTCCGCTTTCTCCTGTTGAGCCGATGTACATTCCCGGGCGCTTTCTGACAGCCTCAAGACCCTCAAGCACCTGTATTGAGCTTTCATCATAGTTTTCGGTGACCGAAGTGTTCGTAATTTGGTTATCCATTTACCCTACTCCTTAAATTATTGCCGTTTCCGACCGTTTTAACAATGTAACGGAGGAAATCTGAGATATATAAACCGTGGTTGCGTTTTTTTCGTTGCATACCGTAAAGGATTTCGGAAGCTCGTAGGTGACATTTACAACCCTTTTTTCCTTTTCGGCCCGTGCTAAGAAATCTCTGCTTTTTTTTGAAACCGTTGCCGTATCGAGATCAAAAATTCCAACTATGGAGCTTTTTTTCACAACCGTTTCCTGACCGAGATGCAAATACATTAATTTTTTCCTTCTTTTCCGCTTGACTCATAAAGCAGAGAAGGCTCGACCGCCTCGGCCCTTCCTTTCTCCATTTTTATTATGAGTCCCGCCTTAAGTGATCTTGCGTTTTCCGGATCACAGCAGGTTATAAGCACCTGTCTGTTATTAATATGATTTAAAATATATTTCTGTCTTGCGGGATCAAGCTCACTCATGACATCATCTAAGAGTATTACGGGAGCCTCACCGGTGATTTCCTCTGTCAGTGCCGCCTCGGCAAGCCGAATGGCTATAACCGCCGAGCGCTTTTGACCCTGCGAGCCGAATTTTCTCGCTGAAATTCCGTTTATTAGAATTTCAACATCGTCTCTGTGAGGACCTATTGAGGTGGATAAAAGCTGAGCGTCGTTTTCTCTTGCGTTTAAAAGCCTTTCCCTGAATTCAGCCTCACTGCTTCCCGCAGTGGAAATATATTCCGCCCGAAAGCTTTCCCTGCCACCCGAAAGCTCGGAGTATATATCGGGACAGTATTCGGAAAGCTTCGACAAAAATCTTTTTCTGTAAATTATAATTTCCTTGCCGTTTTTTACTATTTCGTTTTCAAAATCGTCAAGCAGAAAATCAAGCTCGGGATGATATCTGTAATCCTTTAATACATATTTTCTTTGCTCGACCGCTCTTGTATATTTAGACAGCTTTTCGGCATAACGAGGATAAAAGCCGCTTATAACGGTATCACAGTAATGTCTTCTTTCGGACGGACCGTCCGAAATCAGTGCGAGATCCTCGGGAGAAAATATTACTGCTCTGAATTTTTCATTCAGCTCGGAGGGGGAGCTCAGCTTTACTCCGTTAAGCCTTGCCTCTCTGCCGTTATCAAATATCAGCTCGGCAGACTGATTTCTTTCCTCACTGAAAAAGCAGCCTCTTATAACAGCCCGTTCCTCATTTGCGTTTATAAGCTCGGAATCTCTTGAGCCGCGGAAGCTTCTGTTTCCGGTCAGCATCCATACAGCCTCGAGGAGATTTGTTTTACCCTGTGCATTATCTCCGCAAATCACATTGGTTCCGTCACAGAATTCTATTTCTGAGGAAAAAAGATTTCTGAAGCCGGCAGCCTCTATGCTTTTGATTTTCATATTATTTTGAATTCAAAATTCAAGAACTTCACCGTATCTCCGACAAAAAGCTTTTTTCCGCGCGCGGTACAGATTTCACCGTTTACCGAAACCTCACCGTTTTGAATCATTGCCTTTGCGTGACCGCCGCTTTCCACCTCACCGGTGAGCTTTAACAGTGAATCCAGCTTTATAAATTCCGTGGTTATTTTTATATCAGTCATTATTCACCCTTCAGTCTCATCGGCATTACCATATACATAAAGGAATCGCCCTCTGTGGGAAGAATTATCATCGGTGATACCGCTCCGTTAAAGCAAAGCCTTACCTTTTCACTCTCGGAGGCCTTGAGTGCCTCGGTAAGATATTTCGAATTAAAGCCGATTTCAAGCTCATTTCCCTCAAGCTCGGCCTCACAGCTGTCAATCGCCTTTCCGACGGCAGTGGCGCAGGAGAAAATAACCTCTCCCTTATGCAAGTAGCATCTTACGGGAGTATTGAGCTGATCGTTTATAACAAGTGAAATTCTTTCGATTATAGAAATTATATCCCTTGCATTTACCGTCAGCACAGAGGAATAGGAGGGACTGAGTATTTTTTGATAATTTATAAACTCTCCATCCATGATTCTTGAAATTATCGTATAGCCGTTTACGGTTATCGAAAAATGTCGTTTACCGACATTGAGAGTAATTTCCTTTTCCTCATCGCGGACTATCTTTACAGCCTCATTCACGGCCTTGGCAGCCGCTATAAAGGAAATGCTGCCGTCGTATTTGAGCTTTTCTTTTCTGACTGCAAGCCTGTAGCCGTCAACTCCGACAAGCTTGATCTCGTTATCGTTTATATCGAAAAGAAGTCCTGTGAAAACGGGCTTGACATTTTCGGAGGAGGCAACCGCAAAGACGGTCTGTCTTACCATATCCTTAAGAATGTCACTGGGTATTGAAACTCCTGTGGAGGCATCCACCTCGGGAAGCTCGGGAAAATCCGCGGGATTCATGCCGGAAATTTCAAAGACCGAATTATTGCTTTCAATTCGGCATACCATCTTCTGACTTTCGGATATATTTACCGTGCTTCCGGAAAGCTTTCTGAGTATTTCTCCGAATATTCGAGCATTAAGAACAATGCTGCCCTCCTCCTTTACGGCGGCAGGGATGGTTTTGGTCATTCCGAGCTCCAAATTATATGCCATCATTTTAAGACAGCCGTTTACGGCCTCCAAATAAATTCCTTCCAAAACCGGAATTGCGGATTTTTGAGATACCGCCTTTGAGAGATTTGCTACGGCATCGCATAATTCCTGTCGGTTTATGTTTATAAGCATTTTTATTCACCTTTTTTATTTTTAAAAAATATAATTCAGTAGCAGTAATAGTAATGTAGATAATGTTTAAAACCTTGAGAAAGCCCGTAGCCGCTGAATTTTTGCCCCTTTGAGGCTGAGGAAAAAATTTCAATAAATTTACAATAACTTTTTTGATGAAAAGGTTTTGAACCTTGCTGTGGATAAGTTTTTATTTTTATTGTTTAATTGTTCAAAACTTTATATAGTTATGTAAACCTTGTAACCTTAATCCTTAAGATTGGAAATAATGTCGTTTATAAGCTTTTTCTGATAGGAATCGCTTTCCATTACATCCTTCATTTTTTCTATAGTATAGATGATGGTAGTATGGTTTTTATTGAATTCCCGTCCTATATCGCTGTAGGAAAGATTGAGTGTTTTCCAAACGATGTAAATTGCAACCTGCCTTGCAAGAGCAATTTCCGCATTTCTCGATTTTGAAAGTATTTCCTCCTTGGAGACCGAATAGGTTCGCGATACCTCGTCCAAAACACGGTCAACCGTAATGGGATCGGGAACAATATCACGGACGACCTCCTTAATAAAGCTTTGTGCAACCGGCACGGTGATATTTTCATTGTTAATGCTTACGCAGGCCTGAAGCTTTTTAACAACACCCTCAAGCTGTCTTGTATTGCTCTTGATCTGCTCCGCAATGTAAAAAACAACATTTTCGGGAATAGAGATACCGAGCTGTTTTGCCTTGCTGTTTATGATTCCCACACGGGTTTCAAAATCCGGCGGATTTACATCGGCAAGCAGGCCGCTTTCGAAGCGGTTTTTTATTCTCTCGCTGAGTGACTGCATATCCTTAGGCGGACGGTCTGAGGTCAGCACTATTTGCTTATTCTGATTGTAAAGAGAATTGAAGGTATTGAAGAATTCCTCCTCGGTGGAGGTCTTTCCGGCAATAAACTGAATATCGTCTACCAAAAGCACATCGACCGATCTGAAGCGCTGATGAAACTGTGAGGTGGTTCCCGTTTGAACAGCCTCGATAAGAGCATTTGTAAAATCCTCACAGCGGATAAATTCGATTTTAAGATTCGGGCGTGTTTCGGCAAGATAATTTTTAATGGCAAGCATCAAATGGGTTTTACCGACTCCCGAGCTTCCGTATATGAAAAGGGGATTATAGGTGTGAGAGGGATTATTTGCCACGGCAAGACATGCAGCATGTGCAAAGCGGTTAGACGAGCCCACCACGAAATTTTCAAAGGTGTATATTGATTCAATAGAGGTGGTCTCGGGACTGCTTTTTTCATTTGAAGTATCGTCGGCCGAGGTGAGAGTTACCTCTATTTCCAACGGAAGTCCCATTATATTAACACAGCATTTTTCCAAAATATCCTTGTAAAAGACATCAATTGTTTCTTTTACGAAAAGTGGCTTAGAAATACCGACAATCAGCTTTCCGGACTGCATTTTTATTGGGTATATATCCTTTATAAAGGCATTGTAGGCATTATCGGTAATATAATTTTTCGAATCATCGCAAATTGCCTTCCAAAGCTCGGCAAGAGAATTTATATTCATTTTTTCTCCTTTCCGTATTAAAACGGGGAATAACGGGACTTGCTACCCGTAAAACACTTTTCCTATTTTATTTAATTATAATATATACTAT
>CAZDEI010000002.1:0-5097 GCA_964504325.1 uncultured Eubacteriales bacterium
TTACGGGAGGCGGAGTGGTTCCCCGTCCGGGTGAAATTTCACTCGCGAGCGGCGGAGTGCTTTTTCTCGACGAGCTTCCCGAATTTCCGCGCTCGGTGACGGAGGCGCTCAGAGCTCCTCTTGAGGACGGAGCGGTTACGGTGTCGCGCGCGTCGGGCAGAGCGACCTATCCCTGCAGCTTTATGCTTGTTGCCGCGATGAATCCCTGCCCCTGCGGCTTTTACGGCCATCCGCATAAGAAATGCACCTGCTCCGAGCAGACGATTTCAAAATATCTCGACAGAATATCGGGACCGATGCTTGACAGGCTCGATATTCATATAGAGGTTCCGCCTGTGGAATTCTCCGAGCTGACCTCTACACGCGCAGAGGAAAGCTCTGCCGAGATAAGAAAGCGCGTCAATGCCGCCAGAGAAATTCAAAGAAGGCGGTATGAGGGCACGGGAGTCACCTGTAATGCAAGGCTTACGCCTGCTCTGCTTGAAAAATACTGTGTCATGACCGAGGGCGCCCGGCTGATGCTTAAGGCCGCCTTCGAAAGACTCGGGCTTTCGGCAAGAGGCTACGATAAAATACTTAAGCTTGCAAGGACGGCTGCCGATCTCGACGGCTCGGAGACGATCGATGTAAAGCATATCAATTCTGCGGTGGGACTCAGGAGTCTCGACCGAAAATATTGGGGAGAACGAAAGTGAAGCTGCTGCTGCATATCTGCTGTGCACCCTGCTCGGTTGCCTGTATAAGCGCGCTCCGTGAGGAGGGAATCGAGCCGCACGGCTTTTGGTATAATCCGAATATACATCCCTTTACGGAATACCGTGCGAGAAGGGATACGCTTAAGGAATATGCCTCCGAGCTCGGAATGGAGCTGACGGTGGAGGATAATTACGGACTCAGGGACTTCGTCACCTCGGTTGTCGGGGACATCGACGGCAGATGCTCGCACTGCTATGACTGCCGACTTGAGGAGACTGCACGCCATGCCTCCGAAAACGGCTTTACGGCGTTTTCAACAACCCTGTTGATAAGTCCGTACCAAAACCACGAGCTTATAATTTCAACCGCGGAGCAAAAGGCGAAAAAATACGGCGTTGAATTCCTGTACAGAGATTTCAGGCCGAATTTTCGGGAGGGGCAGAGACGGGCACGCGAAAAGGGTCTTTATATGCAGAAGTACTGCGGCTGTATCTTCAGCGAAGAGGACCGTTATCTGAAGAAAAGGAAATGATTCTATGAGCATGACTTATACCTACGGCTGGATGCTTATTATTTACGGCTTTCTCGGCTGGTGCGCCGAGGTCGTATTTGCCGCCAAAAAGAGCAAAAAATTTGTAAACAGAGGCTTTTTGAACGGGCCGATCTGTCCGATCTACGGCTTCGGAATGATCTTTCTTTTTATGGCCTCACAGCCCTTTACCGAGCTTCCCACGGCGGTGCGTTGGCTGCTTGCCTTCGTTTTTTCGGGAGTGATAGCCTCGGCCGTGGAGCTTCTCACGGGCTGGGCACTCGAAAAATTCTTTAATAAAAAATGGTGGGATTATTCGGGCAGACCCTTTAATCTCAAGGGCTATATCTGCCTTGAATTTTCGCTCCTTTGGGGTGTGGCGGGTGCCGCCGCGACCATGCTTTTGGGACCTGCGGTAAAGAAGCTGATAGACCTCTCTGCCGGAGTCACCCTGCTCAGGCTGCTTTGGCTGCTGCTTATTGCGGCTCTTCTTGCCGACTTCGTGCTCACCCTTGCCGAGACCTTTAATATTACCAAAAAGCTTCGCGCCTCGGAGGAGCTGGAGCGACTGCTGAGAGGCTTTTCGGACGGTGTTGGAGAGGGGCTTTACGATATCTATACGGGGATTGACGAAAGGCTTGCCGACAGCCGACCCGAGCTTGCCGAGAAGAAAAAGGAGCTTCACGAAAAGCTCGCACGCTATAAGCATACCGTTAATTCAAGCAATGCTATTCACAATCGACTTGTAAAGGCCTTCCCGAATCTTGCCGATAAGGAAAGACTCGGCAGGCTCTCAGAGCTGCAGGCAATGTATAAGCGCCTGATTGCCGAGGCAAAGGAAAAAAGCGACAGAAGAAGATAAGGCGTCACCGAGGCGGTAAAATCGCCGCGGAAATTATCGGCGCAAGAGAAGCGTGACCTCCTCCCCGAGGTCACGCTTTTTTTGATGTCGGATATTCCGAGTCCGTTCGGGATCGGGCGATCTGCGCCGGCTCATTCGGAACAAAACGGACGGCGGCACTTATGGTTGACATAATTTTCTCCGATTTTTGATAAATATGCTTGAAAACGCAAGCGGTTTTGTGTAAAATATATAATGTATATAATTATGCGCTTTAAATGGCAACGGGTCACCTGTCTTGCCTGCCGAATTTATAAGGAAGTCAAAACAAACCGAGAAGGAGCAACCATATGTCAAGCAGACTTTTTCAGGGAATAATCCATCAGATGAAATATGCGGTAGACCGCACGATAGGAATTATCGATGAAAACGCAACGGTCATTGCATGCAGCGATCTCGGAAAGATAGGCGAAGCCAGCGAGCTGAGAAGCCTGCCGGTCAGCGGCAACGAGCTTTTTGTCAGCGGCTCCTATACATACAAGCCGATCGGAAATGCACAAAGCGCCGAATATGTGCTTTTTGTTGAGGGCACCGATCCTCAGGCAGCAAAGTACGCAGCCATACTCGCCGTATCCTTTTCAAATATCAAGTTCTATTACGATGAAAAGTACGATCGCGGAAATTTCATAAAGAATATCATTCTCGACAATATTCTCCCCGGGGATATCTATCTCAAGGCAAGAGAGCTGCACTTCAGCAGTGATGCTTCAAGAGCGGTTTTGCTTATAAGAGTGCCCTCGGCAAACGATGTCTCGGTCTACGATGTGATAAGCAAGCTCTTCCCCGATCGCAGCAAGGATTTTATAGTCAGCATAACCGAGAGTGATATCGCTCTTGTCAAGGAGGTCAAGCCGGACATCGAGCTTAAGGACCTCGAGGCGCTCGCCGCATCTATTTCGGACACCCTTTCGGGCGAATTCTATGCGCATGCGGTAATAGGAATCGGTACCACCGTTGAGGGTCTTAAGGATATCGCCCGCTCCTTTAAGGAGGCTCAGGTCGCCCTTGAGGTCGGAAAGGTATTCGATACCGAAAAGACAATCGTAAGCTACGAGAATCTCGGAATCGCAAGACTTATCTATCAGCTTCCCACCACCCTTTGCGAGACCTTCCTGCATGAGGTCTTCAAGCGCGGCTCCATCGAGAGCCTCGATCAGGAGACTCTCTTTACAATACAGAAGTTCTTTGAGAACAATCTTAATGTCTCCGAAACCTCGAGAAAGCTTTTCGTGCACAGAAACACCCTTGTGTACAGGCTTGAAAAAATCAAAAAGATAACAGGCCTCGACCTTCGCGAGTTCGATCACGCGATAATCTTCAAAATTGCCCTGATGGTCAAGAAATACCTCAAGGCAAATCCCGTAAAGTACTGATATGACCGAAACGAAAGGAGCCGCAATGGAGTCTAATGCAGCGGCAAAGCCGATAATAGAGTTTGACGGAGTCTCAAAGGTATATCCGAGCGGAACACATGCCCTTGAGGATATAAACATCAAAATAAATAAGGGTGAATTCGTTTTCATAGTCGGCTCCTCGGGCGCCGGAAAGAGCACCTTTATGAAGCTCATTATGCGCGAGGAAAAGGCATCCTCCGGTCAGATATATGTCAACGGCTATGCTCTTAACAGATTAAAGGGCAAGGCTGTTCCCATGTACCGCAGAACGATGGGTATTGTTTTTCAGGATTTCCGACTTATTCCGACTATGAATGCCTTTGAAAACGTCGCCTTTGCAATGCATGCAGTGGGCGCCTCTCTCCGTGACATCAGAAGAAGCGTCTCGGGCGCACTCAGCGTTGTCGGACTTCAGCATAAGGCGCGCTCCATGCCTGCGGAGATGTCGGGCGGTGAGCAGCAGAGAGTTGCTCTCGCGAGAGCGCTTGTCAACCGTCCGCAGCTTATAATAGCCGATGAGCCTACGGGAAATGTCGATCCCAACATGTCCTATGAGATAGTCGAGCTGCTTACCGAGATCAACCGCAAGGGAACCACCGTGCTGATGGTCACCCACGAGCATCAGCTCGTATCAGATTTCGGCAAAAGAGTTATCATGATCGATAAGGGACATATAATTGCCGATAATTCCGAGGGAGGTATTTAAATGAAGGCATCGAGCTTTAAATATCTTACCGTAACGGGACTTAAAAACCTTTGGGTCAACAAGCTGATGTCAATCGCCTCGGTCGGCACGCTTATGGCCTGTATGATGATAATAGGTGTAGCCGTTATGCTTTCGGTCAATGTCAACAGTGCAATGAAGGGCATTGAGGAGCAAACGGTAATAATGGCATATTTCAATGATAAGAATTCGGTCTTTTACGGCTCGGCAGAGCCGCTTGACGGCTCCGAATTCAAAACGGCCGACGATATTTCGGACGAGGCTTACCTTATTCACAATGAGAAGGAGGCAAGGGCGGTCGTTGCGGAAATCGAGGCGATCGAAAATGTCGAAAGCGTTGAGTATATGTCGAAGGAGGAGCTTTTGAAAAGGCTCATTGCCGCCAATTTTTCGAATGTCGATGCCGACGAAATCAACGAAATATTCACCGATGAGAATGAAAATCCCCTTTCCGACGGTGCGAGAATCGTGTTAAAGGATGTTTCGCGCTATGCGGAGACCGCTGAGGCCATTGCCGCAGTCAGGGGCGTGGTCACGGTCAGAACTCAAAAGGATGTCGCCGAAAAGGTGACGAGCATCAGCGATGCCGCAAAAACCGCGGGGCTTATTGTGATAGGCTTGCTGGTTATAATATCCTTTGTGATAGTCTCCAACACGATCCGCGTTACAATGTACAATCGCAAGCTTGAAATAAGCATAATGAAGGCCGTCGGAGCGACCGATGCCTTTGTTCGCATGCCCTTTATTATCGAGGGCGTTTCGATAGGTCTGATTTCCTCTGCGGCCGCCTTCGGCATAATGTATCTTATGCAGAATGCCGTTTCGCAGAAGATAAAGGAGGCCGTTGATCTCG
>CAZDEI010000002.1:5197-20260 GCA_964504325.1 uncultured Eubacteriales bacterium
ATGATGAGCAAATACCTGAAAAAGGAAGGAAGTGAATTTCGTGCGCTCTAAGCGATGTATCTTATGCAGAATGCCGTTTCGCAGAAGATAAAGGAGGCCGTTGATCTCGGCTCTCTCGTGCCCTTTAAGGAATATGCTCTTTTCCTGCTGCTGATATTTATCGCAATCGGAGTTCTTTCGGGCGTTCTCGGCAGCATAATAATGATGAGCAAATACCTGAAAAAGGAAGGAAGTGAATTTCGTGCGCTCTAAGCGAGGCTTAATTAAGACCGCAAGCGTTATTGCCGCCTTCTGCACACTGGCTTCACTCTTTTCCTTCCAAGCCTCGTCGCTTTCGCTTGACGAGCTTCAGCAGCAGCTTAAGGATCTCGAAAAGCAGCAGCAGCAGATCCAAAGCAGCATAAATTCGATAAAAAACGACAAAAGCAAGCAAAATCAGTACAAGCTTGAGCTTCAAAAGCAGATAAGCAATACACAAAGTCAGATCGACACCTACAGAAGCAGCATATCGGCGCTTGATGCCGAGCTGAACGCCGCGGACGAGGAGATCAAGAAAAACGAGGCCGAGTTCGAGGAGGTAAAGCTCCGCTTTAAGCGTCGCCTGCGCGATCTGTGCATGAACGGAGGCGACACCTCCGGCACGGTTGTGTCGGTTTTGCTCGGCAGCTCGGACTTCTCCGAAATACTGACAATGTCGGAATATGCCGAAAAAATGGCGGCATATGACAACAGAATGCTTGCTGGTATATCCGAAACGGTCAAGGAGCTTCGGGAAAGGCGTGCGGAGCTTGAGGAAAAGCGCAGTGTGCTTGTCAGCTATAAGGATTCTCTCAGCGCCAAGGAGGAAAGCCTGAAAAGCCAGATAACCGAGATAAATTCTCTGCTTTCAAGCCTCGGCGAAAAGGAAACCAGCCTCAGCGATTACTATGCCTCTCTTGAGGCGCAGGAGCGAAAGGTTCAGGAGCAGATCGAGGCTCTCGCAAGAGAAAACGGAAGCACCGAGTTCAACGGCTCCTTTGCATGGCCGTTGCCCGGTAAACGCTCGAATTATATTTTGACCTCCAAGTTCAATCCGTCACGCGTTCATCCGATATACGGATATATAACTCCGCATAACGGAGATGATTATTCCGCAAGCGGAATATACGGCAAGCCGATATATGCGGCGGCCGCGGGCACGGTAAAGCTTGCAACCAACGATCCGGGCGGCTACGGCTGGTATGTGATGATAAATCACGGAAGCTACGCCGGAAAAACATACGCGACCCTTTATGCGCATATGACAAGATATGTGGTAAGTGCTGGTCAGACCGTCAAGCAGGGTCAGCTTATCGGCTATGTAGGTGAATCGGGTGCCGCAACGGGACCGCACCTGCATCTTGAGGTCAGAATCAACGGAACACCGGTATCTACCGAGCCGTATTTCAAATAATTTTGATGCTGCGTAGGGTGACCTGTCTCCCTACGCATACGGGCCGACTGTTCAAGGGGGGGGAACAGTCCGTCGCGGCAATCGGGGGATCGTCATGACGTGCGGAGGCTCCCGCGAATGAGGTGATGCTAAATGTATAACGAAAAAGAAAGAGAAAAAAGCGCAGCGGAAAAAAGCATGGAAATTGCCCGTGCCTTGGAGCGCGAATTCAGCGACAGTACAGCGGAGGAGCGCGTAACGGGCGGCGAGCAACAGACTGCTCGCACCGAAGCGGAACCCGTCGTGACAGCGGCCGAGCAGTCCGCCGAGCCTGCTGCCGATGAATATGATATTTCCTCCTTCCGCTTTGACACAGAGGAGGAGACCGTGTCCGAGCCCAAAAGAAAAAAAGGCGGAAAAAAGAGCAAAAATTCCGCCAAAAGGAAAAAGGCACTCAAGATTGCTCTTTCGATATTCCTTGTTCTTGTAATAACGGTTTGTGCAAGCGTCGGAGGCATATTTATATACCTCTTTAACTTCATGGACAATTCCATACCCGAGAATCTCGACGACCTGAAGCTGAATCTCACCACCGAGGTTTATATTCAGGATGCCAACGGGAATTGGGTCGAATATCAGCGAATTCACGGAGTAGAGAACCGCATATGGGTATCTCTCGACCAAATACCAGAACAGCTTAAAAATGCCTTTATTGCCATTGAGGATGAGAGATTCGATATCCACAGCGGAGTCGATTGGAAGCGCACTGCCTATGCCGTGCTCAATGAGGTATTTCACATGTCGAACCGTCAGGGCGGCTCGACCATAACTCAGCAGCTCGTTAAAAATCTTACGGGTGACAGAAAGCAGAACGCCGGAAGAAAAATCCGCGAAATACTCAGAGCCCTTGAGCTTGAAAAGCTGTACTCAAAGGATACGATTCTTGAGTGCTATCTTAATACGATACCGCTCGGCGGAAGCTGCTACGGCGTTGAGGTTGCGGCCGAATACTATTTCGGCAAGGAGGTCGGAGAGCTGACCCTGAGGGAGTGTGCCTCGATCGCCTCGATCACCAAGAGCCCCTCAAACTACCGTCCCGACAAAGAGGCCGGACTTGAGGAAAACAACAAAAGAGCAAAAACCGTGCTTGCGAAAATGCTTGAGCTCGGCTTTATCACTCAGGAGGAGCACGATGCTGCCGTCGCCGAGGAGCTTAATGTTGTCGGAGACAAGGAGGTTCTCAAGGAAAAGGAGATCAATTCCTATTTCGTCGACACCATGATAGTACAGGTTGCCGAGGATCTCGCCGCAGCCTACGGCTATGAGTATTCCGAGGCACTTAAAAAGATATACAACGGCGGCTACAGAATTTATTCCACCCTTCAGCCCGAGGTTCAGGCTGCAGCCGAAAGGCAGGCAGAAACCGACCGTTGGAAGATAACAAATTCAGAGGGTGAGGTTGCTCAAACCGGAATATGCATAATGGATTACGAGGGCAACATAGTCGCCTGCGTCGGCGGACAGGGAGAAAAGACCGGAAATATGCTGCTCGATCATGCATATGCGGTTGCAAATCAGCCCGGCTCGGCCATGAAGACCCTCGGCGCGTATGCTCTCGCAATTGAAGAGAATTTCATAAATTATTCCACGATTATGGAGGACACTCCCCTTTCAAAGCTTGAGGGAAGAGATTGGCCGGTAAACTGGTACACCGGCTACTCGGGAAGCAATACCGTGGCTCACGCCGTTGCGCGCTCGATAAACACAATTCCCTGTAAGCTCGTGCGCGATCTTACTCCGGCAAAGAGCTATAAATTCGTTACCGAAGGGTTCGGGCTTACCCATCTTAACCCCGGCGCCGACAGAGACGAAAGCATTTCGGCTCTTGCCATAGGCGGCACCAACGGAGGCACGACTCCCGTTGAGCTTGCGGCGGCATATGCCGTCTTCGGAAACGGCGGAAAATATTACGCTCCGAAAACCTATGTCCGCGTCACAGACCGCAACGGAAATGATCTGCTCACGGTTGACAAGGAGCAGTATGTTCAGGCTGTCAGCGAGGATACCGCATATGTTATGAACAGGCTGCTCAAGAATGCCGTATTCGGCGCCGATGCAACCGCGTGGATGTTCAGAGCGGCTACCGAGAGTGAGCTCTTTGCAAAATCCGGAACCTCCTCTGAATATTTCGACAACTGGCTTGTCGGCGGCTCTCCGTATTATGTCGGAGCACTTTGGCTCGGCTTTGATACTCAGCAGACCTGCGAAACCGACAACGCCAAGTATATGCTCACCGAAATATTCAAGGAAATCCATCGAGGACGCGAGATCAAGAGCTTTACGCCGAGCGAGGGCGTAGTCTCCGCTCTTTACTGTGAGCAAACGGGACTTATAGCCGGAAGCGGCTGCACAAGCGTAAATCTCGGATATTATAAGAAGGATGCAATGCCCGGCACCTGTACCGGACATCAGGCGCAGGCTCCCTCGGATTCCGACGGCGATTCCTCGGAGGTCGACGGCTCGGACGGCAGCGAGAGCGGAGAGCAGGGCGAGCAAAATGATTAAAAACCGCAGGGCGAGAGGGTCCTTGACTCTCCCGCCCCGTGACATGCCGCAAAAAAGCATATAAAAAAGCAAAATATATTTAGGAGAGAGATCATGAGCACAGCACCGGAGAGATTTAATTGGCATACCGAGGGTAAGGCCGACAAAAGGGCGATGTTTACGGGTAATAATTACAGATTTACCTTTTTGACGGATCGCCTTGTCCGTATCGAAAGAGATCCCGAGGGAAAATTCGAGGACAGAGCAAGTCAGGCCTTCTTTTACCGTAACCTTCCGGTACCCGAGTTTTCGGTGACCGTTGATGAGAAAAACGTTTTGAGGGTCGAAACCGAGCACATCGTATTTACCTATGACAAAAACGAGGAAATATCCTCCGGGTCGCTCTACATAAGGCTTAAGTCCGCCCCCGGAACCGTCTGGCATTACGGCGACCGTCTTGAGCAGCTCAAGGGCACCGCAAAAACGCTTGATGGTGTTAACGGCGCAACTCCTCTTAACGACGGCGTTGTTTCCCGCACCGGCATAGCTGTTATTGATGACAGTAGCACCCTTGTTCTCGGAGAGGACGGCTGGATCGAAACCCGCAGAGACGGCACCGAGGACATTTATGTCTTTGCATACGGACACGACTATCTCGCCGCGATACGCGATCTTTACAGGGTTACCGGAGCTCCTCCGATGCTTCCGCAGTATGCACTCGGAAACTGGTGGAGCAGATATCACAAATATACTCAGGATGAATATCAGAAGCTCCTGCTTCGCTTTGAGAAGGAAAACATCCCTTTCTCGGTTGCGGTTGTCGATATGGATTGGCATACCGTTGACATTCCCTACAAGGAGGGCGAAGAGGCGGGCACCATCGGCTGCCGCACCGATGAGCACGGCAGAAGATACAGCAGCAACTGCTACGGCTGGACCGGCTATACCTGGAATACCGAGCTGTTCCCCGACTACAAGGCCTTCCTTAAGTTTATAGAGGAGCACAACCTCAAAACCTCACTGAATCTGCATCCTGCAGACGGACTCCGTCAGCATGAATCGATGTACAAGGAAATGGCAGAGGCCTGCGGAATGGATCCCGCCGAGGGCAAGCAGGTTCGCTTTGATATACTTAATCCCGAATTTATGGAGAAGTATTTCGACATAATTCACCATCCCTATGAGGAGGACGGTGTCGGCTTCTGGTGGATGGATTGGCAGCAGGGCGAGTCCTATTGCTGGGTGCACGAGCCCGACGAAAAGCGCGATCCGAGAGAGAAGCTCGATCCGCTTTGGATGCTTAACCATCTGCACATTCTCGACATTTCCCGCAACGGCAAGCGCCCGATGTTCTTCTCTCGCTATGCGGGCGTCGGAAGCCACCGCTATCCCGTCGGCTTTTCGGGAGACACCCTTATCACCTGGGAATCTCTGGATTTCCAGCCCTATTTCACCGCAAACGCCTCCAATGTGGGCTACGGCTGGTGGAGCCATGATATAGGCGGACATATGTGCGGCTACCGCGACGACGATCTCGCACTTCGTTGGATGCAGCTCGGAGTCCTCTCCCCCATAAATCGCCTCCATAGCTCAAGCAATGACTTCTCGGGCAAGGAGCCATGGAATCTCGCTCCCGAGCATGCGGCGATCGCTGCCGATTGGCTCCGACTCCGTCACAGCCTTTTCCCCTATCTCTACACCATGAATTACAGGGTTCATAACGAGCTTGTTCCGCTTATACAGCCGATGTACTATTCGTATCCCGAGTGCTCGGCGGCCTATGAGTACAGAAATCAGTATATGTTCGGCAGCGAGCTTATGGTGGCTCCCGTTACAACGGCAAACGATCCCGCCTCGCGCCTCGCAAAAACCGAGGTCTGGTTCCCGGAGGGCGAATGGTTCGATGTCTTCACCGGTCTTAAGTATACGGGAGAAAGAACCGCAGCCGTCTACCGCGGTCTTAATGAATATCCCGTATTTGCAAGGGCAGGTGCAATTCTTCCTCTTTATGCCGATCACGGCGACAATAAGCTTATCAACCGCGATGAGCTTGAGGTAAGGGTTTATCCCGGTGCCTCAAACACCTTTGAGCTCTATCAGGACGAGGGCGAATACAACCGCTTTGAGGACGGACATTTTGCCACGACCGCAATGAAGCTCGAATGGGGCGAGAAGCCGAGCTTTACCGTCGAATCCGCCGAGGGTGATCTGAAGCTCATACCCAAAAAGCGCACCTATAAGATTTCCTTCTGTGCACTTAACAGCGAGCCGTCGGCAAATGTCACACTTAACGGAAAGGTGTCGAAATTCACAAGCGAATACGACAGGAGCACCCATACTCTTACCGTCACCGTTACCGCCAAGACGGTTGAAACCGTGAAAATAGAGCTTTCGGGCGACTGCCGTGTATATGACAATCACGATGCCTATAACCGCGCCTTCGATATCATTATGCACAGCCAGGCAAGCTATGAGATCAAGCAGCGCGTTTGGAATGCCTTTCAAAAGCATGAGTCCGCCCTTTGGACGGTAAAGACGATTCTTGTCGAAAAGGATCAGACCTATCTTCTCGGAGCACTTACCGAGCTTGCCGAAATAATAGGCAAGTAAATCGGGAGTCGGAGCTGCTTACAGTGGGCTCTGTCCGAAGCCGAAAAGAAAAACAGAAAAAATGCGGAGGAGTCGCAAGCACGGCTCTTCCGCATTTTGCCGTTTATGTGCCTGCTTTTTGTTGACTTTAAGCGCCTCTTGCGGTATTATTATAGTGTCTGCAGAGGTAAACACGGGCGCGGCGACGCCGCGTCGTCACTCTGCAAATAACGCGAAGGCAGTTGCCTTTGTCCGTAAATGAGAGGAGCATACCATGAAGGGTATTATTTTGGCAGGAGGCAAGGGAACCCGTCTCTATCCCATTACCAAGGCAGTATCAAAGCAGCTTCTTCCTATCTATGACAAACCGCTTATATATTATCCTCTCTCGGTGCTCATGCTTGCCGGCATCAGAGAGATTCTTATCATATCCACACCCGAGGACACTCCGACCTATCAGCGCCTCTTAGGAGACGGAGGTGAGCTTGGTCTGAGGCTCGAATATAAGGTGCAGGAGGCTCCGCGCGGACTCGCCGATGCCTTTATTCTCGGTGAGGATTTCATCGGCGACGACAGTGTTTGCCTTGTGCTCGGCGACAATGTGTTTTACGGTCGGTCCTTTGCCGAGGTGCTCCGCGAGGCGATGAGCAACAAGACGGGTGCGACCGTCTTTGGCTATCCCGTGCAGGATGCACGCGCCTTCGGAGTGGTCGAATTCGACAAGGATTTCAATGTTATTTCCATTGAGGAAAAGCCCGAAAAACCCAAATCGCATTATGCGGTGCCGGGACTCTATTTTTACGATAACCGAGTTGTCGAGATAGCAAAGAATGTCAAGCCCTCGGCAAGAGGTGAGATAGAAATAACCGCGGTTAACAACGCTTATCTTGAGGCCGGTGAGCTTCGTGTAAAGCTGCTCGGCAGAGGCATGGCGTGGCTTGATACGGGCTCGCCTGCGGGAATGCTCAGGGCGTCGCAGTTTGTCGAAACCGTGCAGTCCACTCAGGGCTTTTATATCTCCTGTATTGAGGAAATTGCATGGAGAAGGGGCTTTATAACCACCGAGCAGCTGAAGGCTATCGGCGAAAAGCTCAAAATGACCGATTACGGCCGATATTTACTTATGATTGCGGAGAATGACGAAAAATGAAAACTGTACTTGTGACCGGCGGCGCCGGCTTTATCGGAAGCAACTTTGTTCATCTTATGCTTGAAAAGCATCCCGATTATAAAATAATCAATTTGGATGCTCTTACCTATGCGGGAAACCTTGAAAATCTTAATGATATCGAGAATGCGCCGAATTACAGCTTTATAAGGGCGGACATTCGTGATCGCGCTGCCGTTGAGGCGATTTTCGAGCAGAACGAGATCGACTATGTGGTAAACTTCGCGGCCGAAAGTCATGTCGACCGCTCCATAACCGACCCCGAGATCTTCCTGACGACAAATATTATCGGTACACAGGTGCTGCTTGATGTCGCAAAGAAGCATTGGAAGCTTCATCCCGACGACAAGTACAGCAGGGAATACCGCGAGGGCGTGAGATTCCATCAGGTATCCACCGATGAGGTGTACGGCGCACTCGGAAAAACGGGAATGTTCGTGGAGACAATGCCTCTCATGCCGAACAGCCCCTATTCCTCCTCTAAGGCAAGCGCGGATCTTATCGTCCGTGCCTACCGCGAGACCTTCGGCATGCCCGTAACCGTAACGAGATGCTCCAACAATTACGGCCCCTATCAGTTCCCCGAAAAGCTGATTCCTCTCATGATCAACAATTGCATGAACGGAAAAAGCCTGCCTGTCTACGGCGACGGAATGCAGATTCGCGATTGGCTTCATGTTAAGGACCATTGCGAGGCGATCGATTGCGTGCTTCATAAGGGTGTTGAGGGCGAAATATACAATGTCGGCGGAAACAATGAAAAGGCGAATATTTATATCGTAAAGCTTATAATCGCCGCACTCGGAAAATCCGAGGAGCTCATAACCTATGTCAAGGACCGTCCCGGTCATGACAGAAGATACGCCATTGACAACACAAAGATAACAACCCGGCTCGGCTGGAAGCCTCAGTATACCTTCGAGGAGGGCATGAAGGAAACCGTTGCTTGGTATCTTAACAACATGGAGTGGGTCGAGCACATCGTAAACGGTGCATATACCGACTATTATGACAGGATGTACAAATAATGAGCAACGTAATGTCAAAAGTAAAAAGCGGAGCAGTCCGCCTTTGGAATTGGTTTTCTCTTTATGAGAAGCTTTGGTTCTTCTCAATACTTGTTCTTGCCGTCACCTTAAGCATTCTTTTCCCCGAGGAGGAGACAAACGGTGTAAACGGCGGAATAATAATGGCGTTGTATCTCGCCGATACTGTGCTGAACATTCTTTGTGAGCTGCTTATTTCCAAGCAAAGCAAGTGGAATTTTATCGTGTCGGTTTTTGTCGAGCTGACCGAGATAGCGGTTTGCATCGTTTTGGCCTATCGCTTTGCGACTATGGCTTCTACCCTGTTCTTTTGGCTGCCCATCGATATTATAAGCTTTGTGAATTGGAACCGTCATCCCGACCGTCAGGACGAGGATGTGACCGAGGTTCGCAAGCTCAGCGGCTGGGCGGAGGCCATGATAATGCTGGGAGTTGTCCTTTGGACACTCGGTGTCGGCTATATTCTCACCACCATAGATCTCGGAACCGATCTTTTCGGCGGAAACGAGCTGCTCGAGGTCGTTGTCTGCTATCTTGATGCCTGCGCCTCGGCAGTCGGAATATGCAACGGTGTGTTTATTCTTTTGCGATACCGTGAGCAGTGGATATCCTGGTATATCTGCGCGGCGCTTGAAACCGCAATCAATATCATTTCGGGACAGTGGCAGCTTTTACCGCTCAAGCTCGGCTACTTTACCAACACCACCTACGGATATATCAAGTGGAGTCGGTATATAAGCTCAAGCAAGCGTGCCGAGAGCAGTGACAAGCAGGACTGTGCGGTCTAATTATAAAAACGCTTCAAGCGGGGACCTTCTTTAGTAAGGCCCCGTTTTTTTTGTGCTCGGGGAGTGCGAAAGAGAGCAAATTTTAAGTTGAAGCAGGGTGCGTGGGGTGGTATAATATAGCAAGATAGATAATGGGCGAGGTGTTTTTTGCGGCATCGCTTGCTTTAACAGCCGCAGCCGCTTGCCCGGGGAGAGTAAAAGATGCAGGATATTATCAGAATTGCCGCTTCCGTTCCGAGTGTTTCGGTGGGCGACTGTGAAAAAAACTTAGCTGCGCTTCTCGTAAAGGCCGACGAGGCCGAGAGAGAGGGCGCTCGAATTGCCGTTTTTCCCGAGCTTGCAATCACAGGCTATACCTGCGGTGAGCTTTTTCTTCAGGAGACTCTGCTTGCCTCGGCCGCTTCGGCGCTTTTAAAGGCGGTAGAGCACAGTGCGGGCAGCCGCTGTGTGAGCGTAATAGGTCTTCCGCTTGAGATAGCCGGCAGACTGTACAACTGTGCCGCAGTTATCGCGGACGGCAGGCTTTGCGGAATTGTTCCCAAAACCCATATTCCGAATTACGGTGAATTTTATGAGGCACGGTGGTTCTCCTCGGCGGCCCTGCTTGACAGAAAGCAGCTTGAGGCCGAGGAGCTCGGCTTGCCCGAGCAGCACCCCGCGGTCCCCGTGGGAAACGAGCTTGTATTCGATACGGGTGATTTTACCTTCGGAGTTGAGGTGTGTGAGGATCTATGGGCAACCGTGCCTCCGAGCAACCGTCTGGCTCTGGGCGGAGCAGAGATAATTCTCAATCCCTCGGCGAGCAACGAAACCGTCGCAAAGCGCGGCTACAGAAGAAGCCTTACCTCAAGCCGCTCCTCGGCGACCCTTACCGTATATGCCTACACCTCCTCGGGCAGCGGCGAATCCACGGGAGACCTTGTCTTCTCGGGACATGCGCTTATCTGCGAAAACGGCAGACTTCTTGCCGAAAACCGTCGAATTGCGGACAGTGACCATACGGTATATGCCGATGCGGATCTCGGCAAAATAAGAGCGGAAAGAAGAAGGGTCAAAACCTTTGCCGACTGTGCGGCTTTGTCGGGCGTCGAGCCCTGCCGAAGGATTAAAATATCGCTTCCTTCTGCCGAGTGTAACGATCTCAAATACTATTCTCTCGAAAAGCTTCCCTTTGTTCCCAACACCGAGACCGACAGACTCGAGCGCTGTGAGGAAATATTCGAAATACAGGCTGCAGGACTTAAAAAGCGACTTGAGATAACCGGAGCCCGCCCCGTAATAGGCGTGTCCGGCGGCTTGGATTCCACCCTTGCGCTGCTCGTGTCGGCCGAGGCTCTCAGGCAGCTCGGCAGACCCGCCTCGGATGCGGTCGGCATAACCATGCCCTGCTTCGGCACCACCGACAGAACACATTCGAATTCCTTAGAGCTTATGAAAACGGTCGGCATAACCTCTCTTGAAATACCGATAGCCGACGCCGTAACGGGCCACTTTGCCGATATCGGTCATGACGGCAAAACCACCGATCTGACCTACGAAAATTCTCAGGCGAGAGAGCGCACGCAGGTGCTTATGGATTATGCCGGCAGAATAAACGGACTCGTGGTCGGCACGGGTGATCTCAGCGAGCTCGCACTCGGCTGGTGCACCTATAATGCGGATCACATGAGCATGTACGGAGTGAACTGCGGCATCCCCAAAACGCTTGTCCGTTGGATGATCGACAGCATATCAAGGGGTGAGCGCTTTGCCTCAAGCAGAGCGGTGCTTGCCGATATTCTTGATACTCCGATCAGTCCCGAGCTGCTTCCGCCCGATGCGTCGGGAAAAACGGTACAGCATACGGAGGAGCTTGTAGGCCCCTATGCACTGCATGATTTCTTCCTTTTCTATACGGTACGATACGGCTTTTCTCCCGAAAAGGTTTTTGCACTTGCAAGGAAGGCCTTTGCCGCCGATTTCACACCCGAGGTCATAAAGAAATGGCTTACGGTGTTTTACAGGCGCTTTTTCAGTCAGCAGTATAAAAGAAGCTGTCAGCCCGACGGTGTGAAGGTCGGCAGCATTTGCCTATCTCCGAGGGGAGATTGGCGCATGCCGAGCGATGCCTCAGCCGCAGAGTGGCTTAAGCGGGCCGAGGCGATACAAATATAATTCCGAAGGGGGAGCGCGAAAAAATGTCGAAGGATATAAGCGTATATACCGAGTATGCCGTGCAAAAAACGGAGGAGCTTCTTAAAATAGACAGCCCCACCGGCTTCACAGAGGAGGCCGCCGAATGGGTAAAAAATGAGTTCACGGCACTCGGCTTCAAGGCGGAGCGCACCGTTAAGGGCGGAGTTATCGTTGCGCTGAACGAGGGCAAGAGCGAGGAGTCTGCTCTTTTGCTTGAGGCACATGTCGATACTCTCGGTGCGATGGTCGCCGAGATAAAGGGAGACGGCAGGCTGAGAGTTACGCCTCTCGGCGGAATGCGCTCGGAAAACGGCGAGGCGGAAAATGTCAGAATCCGTACCCGTGACGGAAAGATTTACGAGGGTACTCTGCAGCTCTGCAATGCCTCGGTTCATGTGAACGGCGATTATGCCGGAACCAAGCGCAGCTTTGATACGACCGAGATCGTCATTGACGAAAAGGCCGACAGTGCAAGCGAGGTCAGAGCTCTCGGAATAGAGGTCGGTGATATTGTCTGCTTTGATCCCCGCACAAGGGTTACAGCCTCGGGCTATATAAAGAGCCGCTTTCTTGATGATAAGCTTTCTGTCGGAATTCTTTTGGGCTTTGCTCGCCTTTTGAAGGAAAGTGAGATAAAAAGCGACCGCAGGATATATGCGCATATCACCGTGTATGAGGAGGTCGGGCACGGCGGTGCCGCCTCCGTGCCTGCGGGCGTTACCGAGGCAATAAGTGTCGATATGGGCTGTGTCGGAAGCGGCCTTACCTGCACCGAGCGAACGGTGTCGATATGCGCCAAGGATTCGGGCGGTCCCTACAGCTATGAGCTTGTCGGCAGGCTGATTGCCGCCGCCAAAAGAGAAAGCGCCGAATATGCGGTTGATGTTTACCCTCATTACGGCTCCGATGTCGAGGCGACTCTCGGAGCAGGCGCCGATATTCGACACGGACTGATCGGCGCGGGTGTATATGCAAGCCACGGCTATGAGCGCAGCCATAAGGAGGGTGTTATGAACACTCTGAAGCTGCTCAAGGGCTTTGTGCTTTAAGTCTCTTCAAATACAGGATAAATTTCAAGGAGCACCATATGATACATTTTTTACCTGAAAGCAAAAGCTTTCTCCTGACGGGCAAGGGCTACAGCTATGCCATGTATGTGAATAGAGTCGGAATGCTTCAGCAGCTTTACTACGGCAGGGCTGTAAGCGGCACCGATATCGATTTTTTGATTGAGGCGCACGGAAGACGAACGGAGCCCAACAGTAATTCCTTAAGCTGGGAGCTTGAAACATCATATATGCCCTCGGAATGCGGAGCCTTCGGACGCGGCGATTTCCGCACTCCCTCTGTTATTGCGGCGAGGGAGGACGGGGCGTCAATGAGCCTGCTGAAATATTTCGGGCATAAAATAATCGACGGAGCGTCGAGGCTTGAGGGAATTCCCTGTGCTCGCAGAGCGGACGAGACCCTCATTGTCACCCTGAAGGACGAGCTTTCCGATATGGAGCTTGACCTGTATTACAGTGTGTCGGAGGACAGCGGCGTTTTGGTGCGCAGCTTGACCGTTCGTAATACGGGCAGTAGGGCAATGGAGCTTAAAAGGGCATATTCCTTTAATCTTGATCTGCCCGATATCGGCAGCTTTTATGCGCTCCGGCTTCCCGGAGACTATGCAAGAGAGCGCAGACCGGATATGACCGAGCTTTCCTCGGGAACGCTCAGGGTGGAATCCGCAGTCGGCTACTCCTCTCATGAAATGAATCCCTTCCTCGGAATAGCGGTAAACGGCTGTGATGAGGAGCA
The DNA here is from genome assembly GCA_964504325.1 of uncultured Eubacteriales bacterium. Classification (GTDB taxonomy): domain Bacteria; phylum Bacillota; class Clostridia; order Oscillospirales; family Acutalibacteraceae; genus RGIG7384. The sequence continues at coordinate 18,722 of CAZDEI010000002.1, forward strand.
GGGTGAATGTTACGGCTTTAATTTGATTTACAGCGGTAATTTCGTTCTCAATGCCGATCGCAGCATAAGAGGCTGTATGAGAATCTGCGGAGGCATCAACGAGCTTGGCTTCTCCTGGAGACTCAACGGAGGCGAGGAGTTCACCACTCCGCAGGTGGCAATGTGCTATTCCTCGGGCGGCTTCGGTGAGCTGTCGCGCTCATATCACGACTTTTTCCGTGAGTATATCATCGATCCCAGGTGGGCGAGCGCGCGGCGCCCGATCGTGGCGAACAATTGGGAGGCAACGGGCTTCAGCTACAACAGCCAAAAGCTCTTTGACATAATTGACCGAGCGGCGGGAACCGGAATCGACACCTTTGTGTTGGATGACGGCTGGTTCGGCAAGCGCGATGACGATACAAGCGGACTCGGAGATTGGATTGTCAATGAGGATAAGCTGCAGGGAGGTCTTTCCGCGGTGATCGATCGCTGCAGGAAAAACGGACTTAAATTCGGACTGTGGTTCGAGCCCGAGATGATCTCCGAGAACAGCGAGCTTTATCGCGCTCATCCCGATTGGGCGGTCGGAAAGGCTGGGCTTGAGCCCTGCCGCGGCCGCAATCAGCTTGTTTTGGATATCACCAGGCCGGAGGTCGCCGACCATGTCTTTAACGCAATAGCGGATATTCTTTCAAGCTATGATATTTCCTATGTAAAATGGGATAAAAACCGAGCTATGACCGAGTTCTTCTCCTCGCAGCTGCCGCCCGACAGACAGGGCGAATTCATCCATCGCTACACACTTGCCTTTTACGGTCTGGCCGAGCGACTCACGGGTGCCTTTCCCGATATTTTCTTTGAGGGCTGTGCCGGAGGCGGAGGACGCTTTGACGGCGGCGCACTTTACTATTTTCCGCAGATATGGACGAGCGATGAGACCGATGCTCTCGATCGCACCCAAATACAGTGGGGCACCTCCTTCTGCTATCCCCTTTCGAGTATGAGCTGTCATGTGGCAGCCTGTCATAATCCGCAGACCTGCCGTGTCACGCCCTTCGCGACGAGAGGAGCCATCGCTTCTCTGGGTGCAACCGGCTACGAGCTTGATCTGACCGAGCTAACAGAGGATGAAAGGCGGCAGATCAAGACACAAATCGAGGCCTACAAGGAGATAGACGAGCTTATATTAAGAGGCGAGCTCTACAGATTGAGCGACCCCTTTAAGGGTAAGCGCTTCTGTGAAATGATTGTTTCGAAGGATAAAAGCAGAGCCTATCTCGTGGGCGAGGAATTCCGCGGTGACCATAATACCTGTGACACCCTTTTTCGGCTTAAAGGCCTTGATGAGAACAGGCTTTATACCGTACGCGAAACGGGTGTTACCGCATCGGGCGCCGCACTTATGGGTGTCGGCCTGCGCTATCCCAAGCTGTCCGATTGCGGCAGCTGGATCTGGCATATTGAGGCAAAATAAAAGCAGCAAGGAGGCAGACGGATGAGGGATATTCTCCTTTCGAGTATGAGCTGTCATGTGGCAGCCTGTCATAATCCGCAGAC
>CAZDEI010000003.1:0-18206 GCA_964504325.1 uncultured Eubacteriales bacterium
GAGCTGCTTCTGTAAACTCCCGGCGAGCGAAGCACCCACCAGCAATTGCCGTTTTCCTCATTCCTGTATGCACCGTTCATCATGGCATACTCGGTCGGGACCGTGCGCCTTTCGACCTCCTCGGGGAAAAAGCACTTGACCTCGCCGATGCTGAGAAGAAAGACCCTGTCAAGGGTGTCATTTCCCGCATCGGTATTGAATTTCGGATTGTTTTCCGCCCTTACCGTCTGCTCGGGAATTGCCGCCTGCTCCTCGGCAGTGAAGGCCGAATTGAAGAATTCCCCGTTCAGCCATTTTCTGAGCGGGCTCGTCTCCCAGGTGACGGCTGCCGCCGATTCGCTGTTGTAGCTTCGGCAGTCAAGCGCCTTAGTGCTTATCAAAAGAAGAGTACCGTTTTGCTTTTCGAGCACCGTCCATTCGATATCCTCTTTGCCGTTTTCGGTGCTTCCGTCCTGCTCATAGGAGCCGAAATAGACCGAGGCTCCGACCTCTGCGTTCTTCAAAAGCTCACCGTAATATAAGGGCTTCAGGGCGTCTCTGAGCTCACTGCTGTCGGCATAGTTCAAGTCCGTCAGCAGCTCCCATGCCTCGGCGTATTCGCCCTTTTCTCTATGTCCGAGTGCTCTTTCGTATTTGCTTTTGCTTATCGCCTCGCCCTTGCCGAGCTCGGTCAGCAGAGCATAGCCCTCATCATAGCTTCCTCCCGCGACAAGCGCCTGTGCGTGCAGGTATTTGCCGTACGGAAGACCGATAAGGATAACCAATGCAGCTATGACAAGCACCGCAACCGCAGACAGAATCGGGATAAGCAGCTTTCGTTTTGACATGAATCGCACCGCCCTTTTTTGCTTTTACCGTTATATAATACACCCTGCAGCGACTCATTGCAAGAAAAAACGCTCCGCGCAAAGCGGAGCGCTCGGTCTTGCTCGAGCCGCGGTCAATCCTCCTCAAGCTCGATCCTACCGTTTTCCTTTTCATAGGCGGCAACGCACCTTTTCAAATACTGCTCTATTTCCTTGTTGGCTGAACGCCCCTCGGATTCGGCTATATATCTGAATTTCCTGAACAACAGTCTGTCCACCCTCAGAGTATAGCGTAAAAGCTTTTCGTTCACAAGACCACCCCGTTCCTCGGCATAAGCCCTTTTTCAGTCTCTCCTCAGACTCAAAACCGCGACTCACTAAAAGTCGCGGCTCGCCATCGCAGAGCTGTTTATCCGTCATGACTTAAATTATAATTAAACTGTTGAGATAAAACCGATTTGGTGGTATTATGATGTAATAATGACGCTATTATTCGTTGCTCGCAGCCCTGTTTTTTCGGTGTTTTTCACCTTGCTTCGACATTTTCCGACAAGAAAACATCAACAACAAGTAAAAACCACCACACAAAATCACCCGGCTTTACAGCCTCTCGAAGGCATTATCTGTATTTTAAGGAGTGACACGGCATGAAAACGGCAATCATCGGCTCAAGAGGGCTGTATACCGAGGATATCGGCCGCTATATCCCCGAGGGTACCACCGAGCTGATATCGGGCGGTGCCAAGGGCATGGATTCGGCAGTCAGGGCTTACGCCGCCGCACACAGCATTCCGCTCACCGAGCTTTTGCCCGACTACAGGCGCTACGGCAAAGGCGCTCCGATCAGACGCAATGCCGAAATAGTTGCTCTCGCCGACACCGTTGTCGCCTTTTGGGACGGCAGCTCCCACGGCACGGCAAATGTGATTGCCACCTGCCGCCGCCTCGGCGTGCCCGTTACCGTAATCCGGCTTAAAGCTCAATAACCAGCCGCGGCGAAGCTGCCCCACCGCAATGGCAGGCTGCTTGACGCTCATGTGTAGCAGTGCCTCGATCGCCGCAAGCCTCCCTCCAAGAGGGAGGGGACCGCTTCAGCGGTGGAAGGAGCCTGTGGGACTTTAGGTTTTAGTTGTCCTTGTTATTTTTGTATAACTTGTTTTTTAAATCTGCTTATTCTTCACGCCAACTTTTGCTTAAATCAGGTTATTTGTTTACGCACTCTCCCTCAGTCGGCGTTGCCGACAGCCGCTCACGGCGGCGGTCCCCTCTGTCGCTTCATGACATCTCCCACACCGTGGGAAGTCACCCTTTACACATGGGAGCCTAATGCATGTACCTGCTTAGGTGTGCAGATATTGCCGATTGTAAGAGGCGCTGTAACAGCTATGAAAAATCGGCAAAAAAGTGATAAACGGAAATTTAATGACAGTATAGCCTTTATTGTGCTTATCGAATATGCAAAGGCCCCGACAGATATGAAATCTATCGGGGCCGATTTTTGTCTGCAGCATCTCTGCCGAGTACAGTGTCCGAGACGATGCTGTTTTGTTGCCTTTACTGCAAAGCAGCCTTTCGGTTATTTGCGGCGGCCTGCTGCTCAAGCGGTGAATTATCTCTTAAGGAGAACCTCTTTTTCGTACTTTTCAATCTCCTCAAACCAATTCTCAGGAACTCCGGCGCGGCGGCAATACTCCTTCCAAATATCGCCGAAGGGAAGGGTCTTGACCTCCTCCTGAAGCATCATAAGCTCGGTAAAACGCGCCTCATCCTGAAGCTGCTTGAGCCTTTCGTTGGGAAGCAGCATTGCGTTGAGCAGAGCCTTCTGCCAGCTTCTGAAGCCGATAACCCACGCAGCAATACGATTGATGCTCGCATCGAAATAATCAAGCGCCATGTAAACCCTCGAAAGAGCACCGTTGCGGACGATTTCCTTGGCCATCTCCTTGGTCTCGTCATCAAAGGTCAGAACATGGTCGGAATCCCAACGGACGCCCCTTGTGATATGCAGAGCGATCTCGGGATAGAAGCACAGCAGGGCGGGAATTTTATCCGAAACCACCTCGGTGGGATGATAATGTCCATTATCCATAAGAGGCAGGCAGCCCTCGTGGGTTGCGGCGAAGGAAAGGGTGAATTCGGCAGAGCCGGCGGTATATGACTCAACGCCGATACCGAACACCTTGGACTCGACGCAGGGCTTAACAAGACTTCTGTCAAAGGGCTCGGAGAGAATCTCCTCAATCGACTGCTTGTATCTCATTCTCGGTCCCATTCTGTCGCCGGGAACATCCTTAAAGCCGTCGCCCGTCCAAATATTCATAACGCAGGGCATTCCGGTGCGCTCGGCAAAGTACTGAGATATTCGAATACATGCCTTACCGTGCTCAATCCAGAATTTTCTCGTTGCCCCATCGGGAGAGCTGAGGGTGAGTCCGTCCTTGACCATGGGATGCGAGAAGAAGGTGGGATTGAAGTCGATTCCCATGCCTCTTTCAACCGCAAACTCTACCCACTTTTCAAAATGCTTGGGCTCAAGCCTGTCTCTGTCGACAAATTCGCCCTTTTCGAATATTGCATAGCAGGCATGAACATTTATCTTCTTTTTACCGGGGCAAAGAGAAATTGCCTTGTCCATGTCGGCAAGAAGCTGCTCGGGAGTGGTTGCCTTTCCGGGATAGTTACCGGTGGTCTGTATTCCGCCGGTAAGGGGACCGTCGTGGTCGAAGCCGATAACATCGTCGCCCTGCCAACAGTGAAGCGAAACGGGGACATCCTTAAGAGCCTCGAGAGCAGCCTCGGTATCAACACCGAGCCTTGCGTAGATTTCCTTTGCGGATGAGTATCTTGTGTTCATTTTGATTCTCCTTAATCAGTCTTTGTTCGGTTAATTATATTCCTTTACCTCGAAGGAGTCGGCAATAACCCTTCGTGCCTCGGTGAGCTCGGAGAGCTCTCGATCGGCTATCATCTGTATCGCAAGATTTCCGACAGCCGTTGCCTCGCCGACACCGGCAAGCACCGTTCTGCCCGAGGCCTCTGCAGTAAGCCTGTTGAGATAATCGGCATTGCTGCCTCCGCCTATAATATTAATTGAGGAGTAGTGTACGCCGGTTATTTTTTCGATCTGATCGGCCGTCTCGGCATAGCAGGCGGCAAGCGAGCGGTAAACGACCCTTGCGAGCTCACCGAGCGTTTCGGGCACGGCAAGCCGGTTTTCCCTGCAATAGGCGCGGATTTCCTCCGACATGCTTTCGGGAGCCATAAAGCGCTCGTCCTGAACATCGACAAGACTGTCGATCTCGGCCTCAGCGGCGGCCTCGCATATCTCGCCGAAGCTGTATTCGTCATTGAATTCATGACGGACACTCTGTATCATCCACAGACCCATTATGTTTTTAAGGAATCTGTACCTGTACTCAACTCCGCCCTCGTTGGTTATATTGAAGCGACGGCATTCCTCGCTGTTGAAGGGCACGGGGGTTTCGATTCCCATGAGCGACCAGGTTCCCGAGGATATGTACATGACATTTTCCTCCACCGAGGGCACCGCCGCCACCGCAGACGCGGTATCGTGAGAGGGCGCGAGCACGACCTCGGTATCGAAGCCGAGCTCCTCGCGAAGCTCGGGTCTGAGCCTGCCTGCTCTCGTTCCGGGAAGGGAAACATCCTTAAACAGAGAGATCTTGATTCCAAGCCTTTCAATCAGCTCCCAATCCCAATTTCTGGTTTCGAGTGAGATAAGCTCACCGGTGGTCGCATTGGTATATTCATTGAATTTATTACCCGTAAGGAGATAGACGAAATAGTCGGGAAGCTGTAAAAGAGCTTCAGCCCTTTCAAGATACTCGGGCTTTTGACTCTTTATCGCGGCAAGCTGAAAAACGGTATTGAACTTGGCATACTGTATTCCCGTGCGGCGGTAAAGCTCCTTCTCGTCCATAACCTCGCGGTAAAGCCTTTCGGCGACACCGTCGGTGCGGCTGTCACGGTAGCCGACCGCAGAGCCTATTCTGTTGCCGTCGCCGTCAAGCAGAACAAAATCCACACCCCAGGTGTCAATGGCAACCGTGGCGGGAAGCTTTCCGACCTCGCGACACCTTTTCAGTCCCTCGACAATGCTTTTCCAAAGGGCGTCGAGATCCCAGCAGAGGTGACCCTCCTCCTCATGCAGTCCGTTGGGGAAGCGATAGACCTCCTCGGTTTTGAGCCTTCCGTCCTCAAGCCATCCGAGAATATGTCGGCCACTTGAGGCGCCTATGTCGATCGCAAGATGATATGTCATTTTTCATTTTCCTTTCAGGGCGGCAAAGCCGCACCGTTCGGTTTCTCAGTGCATTATACTACATATTTTAAAATAATAAAAGACATAATTTTACAAAGCCGCGGAATTGCCGCCGATTTTCTTAAAAAGGAGCTTTGCCGTCAAAGCGGAAGGCTCCGAAGCCGAGGCCTACCGGACTTCCCGCCTCAAGCCTTCGTTTCAGCACTCGCCTGAGCTCGGTATCCTCCGGCAGGGCCGCCACCGGGCCGTTCGCCGAGGCACCGAAGACACGCCATGCGTCCTCAAAGCTATCGGTTATTTCCTCCCTGATAAAGGAAAAATCACCGTAAAAATCGACAATATTCGACCGTTTCGGCAGCTCGGCGCAAAGCTCGGGAAAGAGCAGCCACGAGCGGCATACGAACACCGCTCTGCCGTTGCCGAATTCAGGCTTGAAGAATTCAAGCGCTCTGCGGTAGGAGGCAAGTCGCAGCGAGCTCTCAAGCGATACGCCGCTCGAGGGTATATGAAGCTTTAAGACGGTTGTACCGCGCTTCAAGGGCTCACCGTCGGGAAATTCAATATCAAAGGGGAGCTCGATCGGCTCATACTCAAAGCGACCGAGGCCGAAGCGCTTAAGCTCAAAAAATGCCTTATACCAATAGGCCACAAGAACTCCCCACACACCCTTAAGCTCCCTGCATTCGCGCAGCTTACAGGCGAGGTCGGCTGCGGTATTGAAAAACAGCTCCACACCGAGGCCGCCTTCGATATAAAGCGGCAAAAGCCGTTCAAAGCAGCAGACAAGAAAAACAGCGTGCAAAGTAAAGCGGTTGACTGCGAAGCTCTCGGCAAGGCAGTCAAGCTCGGTAAGAGCCTCAAGATAATTACCGGTGTCGGGAAGCCTCTGCCGCCCGAGCAGCTCCTCAAGAGCGGAAAGCAGCCGAGGGCTTCGAGCGATTTCGACAGAGCAGTCCGAGATTGCCCTCGCCGCCTCCTGCGGCATATCCGCTTTTTCGACAAGAAGAGTGAGAAAGCCTTTTGAAAGCAACCGATTCCCTCCCGATTTATTTTTTGCCGACCTTGCCTATTCGAAGCTTTGACCACAGCACAATTATTATTTGCGAGGGGATTCCGATTATGAACACCAGCCACACATTTCCGATGGCAAAGGTGAAAAAGGACAGATAAAGTGAGGCAAGCAGACTCCAGACCAAAACTGTTATCAGTACAAAATTGTGCTTTGCCTTGCCCCATATCGAATTAAACACGAGCAGCACAATGCTGCTGACCGGCACCGAGTAGACAAAAACAAGCCAGCTTTTACCCATATCCAGACCAAGCGGCTCAAAGCATACAAAGACTATGGTTGCAATAAGCCACACGAGTGCGGCGGCAAGCAGGGAAATCACCAGTCGATTTGTTTTTTGCCTCTGCGAATAGGTTTTATCATTTCCGTGATCAGTCTCAAGCAGCCAATCAACCGTTACTCCGAAGGTGTCGGCAATCTCCTTTACGGTTCCGACATCGGGCACCGCCTCGGCTCGCTCCCATTTGGAAACGGCCTTATCGCTGTAATTGAGCTTTTCGGCGAGCTCGGACTGAGTCAGCCTTGCTTTCTTTCTGAGCGTCTGAAGATTTTCCGCAAATGCGGCCTTTACATCGTACATTTTTTCACTTCCGATCCTTTTTATCAAGCATATAAATATATAAAATGTCGCTCACGACGGACTCGACAGGCAATATATCTGCCGACGGCGTACAGGAGCATCTTGAAAGCATTAAGTGCGATTCCAATTGCAGATTACTCTTTTTTACAGTATAGCATACCGGAAAACTCTTTTCAACCCATATATTTCAGGCGCTTCGACGCAATTCTACCATGAGTAGAATCGGTTTATTTTCTCTCTACCGTGCTGATTTCGGCGGTAGAATCGTCTCACCGCAACGGTAGACGTCAAAGCGTGCTCGGTAGGTGTACATTTGCCCCCGTATCGGGATAAAATACTATCATACGGTCAGGGCGCCGAGCAAAGCCGAGGCGGCTGTACGGGACCGCATATCAAAGGGCCTTTTGAAAATTCAATTGATTTATTAATACACATCGCTCACACAGCGGCGACGGGTCGCGAGAAGGAGCGGAAGGGACGGTCGGGTATGCAAAATTTAGTAATTTTCGGCGATTCCATACTTAAGGGAATAATTTATTCATCCGATAAAAAGAAATATGAATTCAGCAATGACAATAAATACGAGGAGCTTCAGCGGAAATACGGCATCACCGTCGTGAACAACTGCAAAATGGGAGCAACAATTGACAAGGGTCTTGCAATAGCCGAAAAAAGGCTTGAGAGCTGTAACGAGGACACCGTCGTTCTCTTCGAATACGGCAGCAACGACTGCGATTACGATTGGTCGGCAATTTCCGACGATCCGGCGGGCCTTCATCTGCCGAGGATTCCCGAGGCGGAATTTGCGAAAAAGTATTCAAAAGCAATATCTCTTGCCAAGGAAAAGGGAGCTCGGGTCGTTCTTTCAAGTCTGATTCCAATATCTGCCGAGAAATTCATGTCATGGATTTCCCGCGGCAGAAGCTATTATAACATTCTCAAATGGCTCGGCGATGTAGACCACCTTGCCCGTTGGCAGCTGCATTACAATGACCTTGTCGGCAACATTGCAACCGACAACGACTGTGAGCTTTTTGATTTAAGACATTTTTTCTCGGTCAAGAACCGTAACGGGGTCCTCCTTTGTGAGGACGGAATGCACCCGACACAGGAGGGTCATAATTTGATCGTGAGCTCTCTCGGCAGGCTTGTTTCCGCAGGCTGAGACCGTTGCTCAAGGCACGCCGTCTTCTTTACGGTGTGCCTTGCGTGCGTTTGACTTTTATGCCGTATTGTCCTGCACGGCAGGACTTTACATATATAAAACTGTTATTTTACCACGGAGGTCACATAATGCAAAGGTTTATAGTATCAACCGATTCAGGCTGCGATCTTTCAGCCGATGAGTGCAAGCGTCACGGTATTGAAATACTGATGATGAGCTACACGGTAGAGGACAAGGCCTACCCCGACCAAATGCAGGTCGAGGCTCTTGACAAATTCTATGCCGATATGGTCGCAGGTGCCGTCCCCAAAACAGGCAGTATCAGCATCGGCGAATTTTCCGAATATTTTGAGAGACTTTGCGAGCAGGGGCTTCCCGTGGTTCACATTTCCCTCGGCTCGGGAATTTCGGGCACATATTCAAACGCTGTGCAGGCGCGCGAGCTGCTTCTTGAGAAAAAGTCCGATGCTCAGCTTATGATAATTGACTCAACGCTCGCCTCGACAGGCTACGGACTTATGGCTCTCGAGGCCGCCGAAATGCGCGACAAGGGCTTTTCCGCCGAGGAATGCGTAGCAGTGCTTGACAACGAAAAGCACAATATAGCGCCCTATTATACAACGGGAGATCTTAAGTATCTTTACCGCGGAGGCCGAGTATCGCGCGGCGGAATGATCGTTGCCCACGCGCTCGGAATTCAGCCCGTCCTTGACCTTGACTATGAGGGAAAGCTTAGAGTCTGCGGCAAGGTTCGCGGCCAAAGGCAGACCTGGGACAAAATCAGAGCCATCGTTAAGGAGCGTGTAATCGCACCAGAGGAGCAGACGCTTTATATTGCTCATTCAAATGTGCCCGATATGGCAAAGGAATTTGCCGAGCACATTCTCGCCGAGGTTCCCTTTAAGGATGTATATTACTCCTATATCGGCACAATAATCGGCTCTCATACGGGTCCGGGTCTCGTCGCCGCCTTCTTCAAGGGCACACCGAGAGACAAGGAATAGCCGACGGCAGCCCTCCTCGCGGCTTGAATTATGCGGATATAAGCCTTTGATATCAAGTGCGAGTAACGGCTGTATAAACAAAAAGGAAATGCGGAAGAAGTCAAGCTTCTTCCGCATTGTTTTTTATGCTTTTGAGGTGTTGAGGCGGCCGTGCCCTTACGGGTCTCGGCTTATTTCAAAAGATCCTCAACATAGAGAGTGCGCGGCTCATCGGATGCAGCGGCTTTCTCTTCCCTTTTGTTTCTTTCGGCAAGGAACTTTGAGGCAACCTGCGGGAAGAGTGCGTAGCTGAGGACATCCTCCTCGCACCTTGCAAGCTCGCCTGCCTCTGCTCTGTACTTCTCAAGCTCTGGCTCGATAAGGTCGGCAGGTCTGCAGGTGATGACCTCGGCATCGCCGATAGCCTTCCTACGAACCTCCTCGTTTACCTCGCCGGGAACTCTGCCGTACTCACCGCGAAGCAGTCCCTTGGATTCCTTCGGTACCATCTTATAGCGCTCGCCGGAGATAACATTCATTACCGCCTGCGTTCCGACTATCTGGCTCGTGGGGGTTACGAGAGGAGGGTATCCGAAATCCTTTCTGACATTGGGGATCTCGGCAAGAACATCATAGTACTTGTCCTCTGCGTTTGCCTGCTTAAGCTGAGAAAGAAGATTCGACAGCATTCCGCCCGGCACCTGATAGATAAGGGTTTTTGTATCAACATTCAAAACCTTGGGATCGAGTATTCCGTCGGCCTTGAGCCTGTCGGCAACGGTTCTGAAGTGAGCAGCAGCCTTGCTGAGCTCGTTGAGATCGAGCCCGGTATCTCTCTCGGTTCCCTTGAGGGTGGCAACCATTGCCTCGGTAGAGGGCTGAGAGGTGCCGTTTGCAAGGGGCGAAAGTGCACAGTCGACAATATCCACACCTGCCTGAGCAGCCATGAGGTTGGTCATGTCACCGGTACCGGTGGTGTTGTGTGTGTGAAGATGGATCGGAACCTTAACCTCGGACTTGAGGCTCTTAACGAGTGAATAAGCATCGTAGGGCAGCAGCAGGTTTGCCATATCCTTAATGCAAATCGTATCAGCGCCCATTTTCTCAAGCTTCTTGGCGAGCTCGACGAAATATTCCTCGCTGTGAACGGGGCTGACCGTATAGCTTATGGCCGCCTCACAGATGCCGCCGTGCTTTTTAATGCTCTTCATCGCCTGCTCCATATTGCGGGTATCGTTGAGTGCATCAAAGACACGGATAACATCTATACCGTTTTGAATGGATTTTTCCACGAATTCATCGACAACATCGTCGGCGTAATGCTTATAGCCGAGGATATTCTGTCCGCGGAAAAGCATCTGAAGCTTGGTGTTCGGCATTGCCGAGCGGAGCTTGCGCAGACGCTCCCACGGATCCTCATCGAGGAATCTCATGCAGGCATCAAAGGTTGCGCCGCCCCAGCACTCAACAGACCAATAGCCGATGCTGTCGAGAATCTCACAGGCGGGGAGCATTTCCTCAATGCGCATTCTCGTTGCCGCCTGAGACTGATGGGCATCTCTGAGAATAGTATCTGTAATATAAAGCTTATTAGACATTTAGAATACCTCCTGCCGTTACATACCGAAGAGCGAAAGAAGAACTCCCGCGGCAATGGCAGAGCCGATAACACCTGCAACATTCGGTCCCATGGCATGCATGAGAAGGTAGTTACCCGGCTTGGACTTCTGACCGACAACCTGAGAAACTCTCGCTGCCATAGGCACTGCGGATACGCCTGCGGAGCCGATAAGGGGATTGATCTTTTCCTTGAGGAAGAGATTCATAAGCTTTGCGAACAGAACGCCGCCTGCGGTTCCGAGCGAGAAGGCAAGAACACCCATTACTATTATAAGCAGGGTCTTGACCGAAAGGAAGGTTGCAGCCGTGGCTGTCGCACCGACCGAGATTCCGAGGAATATTGTAACGATATTCATAAGCTCGTTCTGCACGGTCTTGGAAAGTCTTTCGGTAACACCGCACTCACGGAGCAGGTTTCCGAGCATAAGGCAGCCTACAAGCGGAGCAGCCGAGGGAACAAGCAGAGCAACGAAGGCGGTAACCGCTATCGGGAATACGATCTTCTCGCGCTTTGATACCGAGCGAAGCTCCTTCATTTCGATCTCGCGCTCCTTCTTGGTGGTAAGCAGCTTCATTATCGGAGGCTGAATTACCGGAACAAGCGCCATGTAGGAGTATGCCGCTATGGCTATGGGTCCGAGCAGCTCGGGTGACAGCTTACTTGTTACAAATATAGCCGTCGGGCCGTCGGCTCCGCCTATAATGCTTATGGAGCCGGACTGAGCGGGAGTAAATTTCGCAAATCTTGCAAGAACAAAGGTGGCAAATATGCCGAGCTGTGCCGCCGCGCCGAGCATGAGGCTCTTGGGGTTGGCAATCAGCGGACCGAAATCGGTCATGGCTCCGACACCTATAAAGATAAGACAGGGATAAATTCCGAGCTTAACACCCAAATAGAGGTAGTCAAGCAGTCCCGCATTGGCAGAGAAGGCCTCCCAATTAACATGTCCTCCCGCGAAAAGGAACTCGTGGTACATGTCCGCACCGGGAAGGTTGGTAAGCATAACACCGAAGGCAATGGGGAGAAGAAGGAGCGGCTCAAACTTCTTAACGATCGCAAGATACATCAAAACAAAGGATACTGCGAGCATTATAAGGTTGGGATAGTACTCCTTGAATTTTGCGATAAGGCTGTAGAAGCCTGTCTGCTTAAGGAAGTTTATTATTGTCTCGCCCTTGGTAACGGCCTTGTTTACGGTTACGGTGCCGCTTGCGGTGGAGTATTTGACATTCTCCAAATTGCCTGCGTTAACGGTAGTCGAAACACTGTAGTACATAACCGTATAATCAAGCTCGCACTCGGAGGTCATTTCCGCGCCGGGCACGGGGGTGATATCAAAGGTTATGGTCTGTGTTCCGTAAGCATCCACAGGGGTATAGCCGTAGGGCTCCAGGGTGCCGACATAGCCCGACGAAACATCGTCGTTAAAGGTAAAGAGAGAGGATTTGCCGAGTGCTATCTGCACATAGGTCTTAAGTCCTATAACCTTACCGTCGACCTCCTCGCTTGCGTTGTTTTTAACCTTGACATTAAGCTGCCATACGGTTCCGCCGTTTTCGGTGGATGAGGTAACGGTTGCCGACTCGACGGTGACGGGCACCTCCTCGGCAGCCTCGGGTGCGGCGGCAAATGCGGTAACGGTAAGAGACATTACGGTCAGTAATGCGATCACCGCAATCAGCAGCGCACGAAACGCTTTGTTTTTTCTCATCGGTGGCTTCCTCCGATCACTCTATAACGCAAAGCAGGCTTCCGGTCTCAACGGAGGCTCCCTTTGTTGCCGAAACGGATGTTACGACACCGTCTCTCGGTGACATTATTTCATTTTCCATCTTCATGGCCTCAAGCACCATAAGAACATCGCCGGTCTTAACGGTACTGCCTGCCTGAACGTTTACGGCAAGAATGGTTCCGGGCATCGGAGCCTTAACAGACTCTGCTCCGGCAGGTGCAGGTGCCGCTGTGGGTGCTGCTGCCACGGGTGCCGCGGCAGGAGCCGCAACGGGAGCCGCTGCAGGGGCGCCGTCCTCAACAACCTCGAGGGTTATCTCATAAAGATTTCCATTTACATTTACATTGTATTTTTTCATAACTGTTCGCTCCCGTTATTTTCTTTTAAATGATAATATTCTGATCCTCGAAACATCCTCGCCGAGCTCCTCTGCGACTGCTGCCGAAACGGCGGCTACAAGCTCCTCACGATTGGGTATTTCGGAAACAGCGGCGTCTGCTGTCCTTACCTCACCGGCTTTTTCCGTGCTTCTGTCTCTTGCGATAACGCCGACAAGATAGCAGATAAGCACAAGGCAAAGCAGGCCTGCAAAGACGGTTCCTATGCCCATAAGGCACACGAAAAGGCTTGACAATTCCATTGCTTCATCTCCCTATGCGGTGCAAATATATTCCGATTTGCCCCCATTATATTTACTGTTTTATTTTAACTCTATTTCACTATTTTGTCAATCAAATTTAAAGATATTTACTTATTCCTCGCCGTTTTCGCTCTTCTGCCTGAGCCTGTCCTTTGCAAGCGAAAGTATTTCGATCTCGTAGCTCATCTCGGGGCTGACAGTCACGGTCACTCGATCTCCTACCCGATGACCGAGAAGAGCCCTTCCGACGGGTGATTCCTTTGAAATACGCCCGTTCAGTGTGTCGTTTCCGAAGGTCGTGACTATGCCGACGGTCATACACCTTTCGGTGCCGATTATTTTGAATTCAACCTCATCGTAAAGTCCTATCTCGTCGGGACGACTGCTGTCGGAAATTATTTTTGCCGTCTTTATCATGTTTTTCAGATAGCGGATTCTGCTTTCGTTCCGTCCGCGCTCCCTCTTTGCGGCATGATACTCGGCGTTTTCGCTTAGATCCCCGTGACTGCGAGCGAATTTCACCTCCTCGAGAATCGCGGGTCTGACCACCAGCATGCGATGCTCAAGCTCCTCGTTCATTTTATCGATATCCGTCTGTGTAAGCTCGTTGTACATTTTTTCTTTCCTTTCACGGCAAAAACGGACAGTCCTTCAGACCGTCCGTTTCAGTATTCTGTTGAGTCAAGCCTCGGGAGGAAGATTCGGGTAAGCGGTAACCGTATAGCCCTCGGAGTGCCAATAATCTATAAGCTCCTCCAGAATCGAGACATTGGTGGTTGACATGGCGTGAAGCAAATATATTCTGCCGGGGCCTGTAAAGCGCTTGGTCAGCTCAAGAGCGGCTTCTCGCTCGGGCTGATTGTCCTCGTCATAATCCCCGTAAGCAAAGCTCCATTCAACCGTTCTGTAGCCGAGCAGCCTTGCTTCGGTAAGAGTGCGTATGGAAAAGGCTCCCGTCGGCGGTCTGAAGAGGTGCATTTCGTATCCGTGCCTTTCGAGCATCAGCTCGTGCACGCCCATGACCTCATCGACAAAGCGCTCGGGAGATATCGTGGTCATGTCGGGGTGGTTGCAGGAATGATTTCCCACCACATGTCCCTCTGCAAGCATTCTTTCGACAAGGTCAGGTCTTTCGAGAGCGTAGCTCTTTGTGACAAAGAAGGTGGCCGTAACGCCCTTGCTCTTCAGCTTGTCAAGTATGTATTTGGTATTGTTCTGATACTCGTAGCCCTCATCAAAGGTAAGATAAATAATCTTTTCCTCGGTGCTTTCAATCGAATGCATTCCGTATTTTCTGTATGCGGCGTCGTTTTCATAGGAGCTTATCGGGTAGCCCTTCGCATAATGCTCGCCGTAGGAAAAGCTGTAGCCGTAGCGGATATTGTCAAGGCCCGTCACCCGACTTATCACATCATAATACTTATGTGTCGGGTCAACCGTCGGAGCCGGAGGCGCTGCGGCAGAGGAGGTTGCCGTGCTCACGGTGCTTGACGAAGAGCCCACCTCACTGCTTACGGCATTCGAGGAAAGCGTGCTGTCAACCGAGACATTCGAAGAGGTCGAGCCTGCGGAATCGATAAATATCAACGAGCCTGAGGAGGCACTCTCCGAGCCCGATAAGAAAACGGTCGCAGACACGGCAACAGCCGCTGCCGTAAGCACCGCTCCGCCCAAAATCAGCAGTTTTCTTTTGTTCACGCCATCCTCACTTCCCTTTTACCGTCAGTAAGAGCGCGACCTCTTACCCTCGGCTTTTAAAAGCTCTCGCAGACATTTAAGCGTCTGCTTTTCACCCTCATCCCTCAGCATTATAAGCATATGCTCGATAAAGTCGGAGGTTTCCGGATGAATTACTCTTGTCGGCTTTCCGCCTAAAAAATATTCGAGCGGATGAGCCTCGGTGTATTCCTTTTTTCGGTAGGTTTTGCTCGCGGCTATCCTGTCACAGAGCAGCTCCGCAACGCAGCCGAGAGGCATTTTGACAGGTGCCACCACCCGTCGTACGGGATCGTAATCCGTCCAATATTCAAAATGATGACGGTTTCTTCCCTTGTGATGCAGCCATGCAGAGGAATAGCCGTGCTCCTGTCTTTCGACCTCATTCGGGCTTCTTCGACCGCCTGCATAATATCTTACCCCCGGAATAAGCTCGGAGGGTGAGAGCTTTGACAGATCGTGCCTGAGACCCGTAATCGGCATGCCGAGCTTACAGCAAAGCACAAAGACCTTTCCCCGATGGGTCAGCACCGTTTTAAGATGACCGAGCAGCCTCATCAGCCGTGCAGGCCGTCTTCCTGACGCTGCATGTTCTCGACCACTATATCATGAATATCGCCGAGAGTGGCGCAGTATTCGAGCACCCTCCAGGGCTCATTGGTATGATAGTGTATCTTTATTAGCTCCTCGTCACCGACGGCGAGCAGACAGTCACCCTTGAAGTTTTCGACAAAATAATCATATATCTTGTCCTCGTCAAGGTCTGTTCCCTCAATGAGAAGCTGTGTATCGAATTTGTATTCAAGCATAATTATTCTCCTTTTCGAGACGGCGAGGCATTTGCTCTCCGCCTGCCTTTTGTTGTATCTATAATAAGACAAAAGCCGTCAAAATGCAATTACAAGATTGTCATATTTGAGCATTTTTTTGCTTTTTTATCCCACCCTCCGCAAGCGAGCGCAGGCAGGCCGAGAGACAAGGCCGGCCCCCTGCAAAAGCAAAACGCGGAGGAGGTTACACTTCAACCTCTTCCGCGTTGTTATTAAGCTTTTTCTTATTTGCGCTCGGCTATCTCGGAGGTGAGCTTTTCGATAAATTCGTCAAGCGTCATGCCGACGGTCTGATCGGTCACGATGTCGCGAACCGAAACCGTTTCGGTCTCTGCCTCCTTGGCACCGATTATGAGCATATAGGGAGCACGGTCAACCTGACGGGCCTCTCTTACCTTATAGCCGATCTTCTCGTTGCGGTCGTCAAGCTCGACGCGCACCCTTCTTTCTCTCAGAGCGGCATACACTCTTTCGGCAAAGCCGGTGTCAACGCCGGGCAGGGTGAGCACCTTTACCTGAGTAGGAGCAAGCCACACGGGGAATTTACCCGCGAAATGCTCGGTGAGTATTCCGATAAAGCGCTCGATCGAGCCGAAGCAGACACGGTGAATCATTATCGGACGCTGCTTTTCTCCCTTTTCATCGACATACTCAAGCTCGAAGTTGAGCGGCATCTGGAAGTCAAGCTGAATGGTTCCGCACTGCCAGGTTCTGCCGAGTGAGTCCTCAAGATGGAAGTCGATCTTAGGACCGTAGAAGGCACCGTCTCCCTCGTTGATTATGTAGGGCAAGCCGAGTGTCTCGAGAGCCTTTTTAAGTCCCTCGGTCGCTGCCTCCCAGTCCTCGTCGCTTCCCATGCTGTCCTCGGGACGGGTGGAAAGCTCCACGAAATACTTAAAGCCGAACTTGCTGTAAACCTCATTTATAAGATGTACGACACCGATTATTTCCTCGGTTATCTGCTCACGGCGCATAAAGATATGCGCATCGTCCTGCGTGAAGCAGCGAACGCGGAAAAGTCCGTGAAGGGCACCCTTGAGCTCATGACGGTGAACAAGACCGAGCTCGCCGACCCTTAAGGGCAGCTCACGGTAGCTGTGAGGCTGATTCCTGTAGACCATTACTCCGCCGGGGCAGTTCATCGGCTTTACGCAGTAGGTTTCCTCGTCGATAACCGTCGAATACATGTTATCCTTATAATGATCCCAATGTCCGCTGGTTTCCCAAAGATGACGGTTCATTATAAGAGGAGTGGAAACCTCGACATAATTCTCACGGGTATGAAGCTCACGCCAATAATCTATAAGAGCATTCTTGAGAGCCATGCCCTTGGGAAGGAAGAAGGGGAAGCCCGGAGCCTCCTCCGAGAACATGAACAATCCCATTTCCTTGCCGATACGCCTGTGATCCCTGCGCTCGGCCTCCTCAAGCAGACGAAGGTGCTCATCAAGCTCCTCCTGAGTGCGGAAGGCAACACCGTTTATGCGGGTGAGCATCTTGTTATTCTTGTCGTTTTTCCAATAAGCGCCCGACTGCTGAGTAAGCTTAAAGGCCTTGAGCGCCTTGGTGTAGCAAAGGTGCGGTCCGACGCACATATCGACATATTCGCCCTGCTGATAGAAGCTTATTTCCGCATCCTCGGGGAGATCGCCTATATGCTCGACCTTGTACCTTTCCTTTCTTTCCTCCATGAACCTTACGGCCTCCTCACGGGGAAGAATGAAGGGCTTAATGGGAAGATTTTCCTTGACTATCTTCCTCATTTCCTTTTCGATTGCCTCAAGATCCTCGTCGGTCAGCTTTCTGTCGCCGAGATCGACATCGTAATAAAAGCCCTTTTCGGTTGCGGGACCGTATCCGAAATCGGCCTCGGGATAAAGTCGCTTTATGGCCTGTGCCATGATATGCGCCGCCGAATGGCGCAGCACCTCAAGCTCCTGCTCGGCAGCAGCCTCGGCAACAGTGCCGTCCTTATAAATGATCTTCATAAAATATTACCTTCCTCACGGACAAATTACATCGATTAAAACAGTATAATGCAACTGTCGGGCTTTGTCAAGAAAGCAGAGCTCACAGTCCGAAAAAACCGCGCAGTCATGCAGACACAGCGCCGCGGCAGGCCTTAAAGAGTATGGTTTTCGCCGAAGACTCCGGCAACGGCGCCCTGCTCGATGAGCTGTCTGTTATCGACATGCGCCATAAGCCATTTGTTTTTGTTGAAAAGCAGCGGATCGTCACTCGGCTTATCAAGAGGAGTGTTTGTTCCCTTCAGCAGAGCAACGACAAAGCGGAAACCCTCCTCCGAGGTCTGTATGGGGCCGTAATGCAGTGTCGTTGCATAGGTCTCGATTGCCTCGCCCTTTTTAAGAAGAAAGGCCTCGACCTTAGACGAGTCATAACGACCGTTTTCGACATCCTTAAGCTCGCCGAGCAGCAGAATAAGCTCGGTGAGAGCAATGTTGATTTCCGAGCACTTATGCCATTCAAGCGCGTTAAGGCTGTGATTATAGCCCCAGCAGTAGCCGATCTGTGTCGGCATTTCTCCAAAGCAGACGCTTCTGATTTTCTCAGACTCGCCAAGAGCCTCAAACACCTCAAGGGTCGGGACATAGCTGCTCTGTCCCTTTTCGGGCATGGCCACCGTTTCGGCGGCGCTTATGAATTCGTCGGCCGAAAGCTCCAGCACTCTTCCGTATTTTTTGAATTCCTTATCCGCTGTTGTGTATATCTTCATTTTGAAATCTCCCGTTATATTTTCTCGGCGAGCTCCCTTATATATTCC
>CAZDEI010000004.1:0-17825 GCA_964504325.1 uncultured Eubacteriales bacterium
GAGCTGTACAACGGCGGCATAGTCGATGTTTCCTACAAATATCCCAAGATGTATGTAATTCGCCCTCAATTCTTTATTCCGATTATTACTCTGCTGCGCAACGCCGCCAAAAACTCCCTGGAGTACCGACGGGAGCTGCAGCTTGTAAAAAATCAGCAGCTTGATCTTGTTAATTTCGAAAGCAGCATGCAGTCCTTTAAGGACGGCTTTGCCAGGAATTTTGATTTAGCCTCAAGAAAATTCGGCGATGCGATCGAGCAAATCGACAAGTCGATTGCTCAGCTCCAACGGGTCAAGGAAAGTCTTCTTTCCTCGCAAAACAATTTACGGCTGGCGAATGACAAGGCACAGGATTTAAGCATAAAAAAGCTCACCAAAAACGCACCCTCCGTCAAAGCGATGTTCGATCGGCTTCATGAGGAATGAGCCGCCGCTCTCATAAGCAGCAACCCCCTACGGCAGTCCGAAAGCGACTGTCATAGGGGGTTGCTTTGCTATTTGCTTTTACCGAAGCCTTCGTCGCTGCCCGACGGCAAACGGCACCGCTTTTACAGAACCTTACTGAGAAACAGCTTAAGGCGCGGGGTTTGCGGATTCCCGAAGATCTCCTCGGGCGTTCCCTGCTCGGCAATAACACCGTCATCCATAAATACGACCCTGTCGGCCACCTCGCGGGCAAAGCCCATCTCGTGCGTGACAATGACCATAGTCATGCCCTCGTCGGCAAGCTCCTTTATAAGCGCAAGCACCTCACCGACCATTTCGGGGTCAAGTGCACTTGTCGGCTCATCGAAAAGAATCACCTTGGGGTTCATGGCAAGCGCCCTGATTATGGCTATGCGCTGCTTTTGGCCGCCCGAAAGGGTGGAGGGGTACTTGTCCGCCTTATCCTCAAGGCCGATACGAGCAAGCAGCCTCATTGCCTTTTCCCGCTCCTCCGCCGTTATCTCCTTACGGCTTTTGATTTTTTCTCCCTTGGAGCCGCGGAAAAAGGCCTTGATGCGCTCAGCCTCGGTTTCACGCAGACGGATTGTCAGGGGAGCCATTGTGATGTTTTCAAGCACCGTTTTGTTGTTGAAAAGATTGAACTGCTGAAAGACCATTCCCATATGACGGCGATGCTTGTTGATGTTGACCCTCATATCGGCAAGGTCCTCGCCCTCGAACATAATACTTCCCGAGGTCGGATCCTCCATGCAGTTAAGGCAGCGCAAAAAGGTTGATTTGCCGCTGCCGGACGGACCGATTACGGCTATTTTTTCGCCCTCGGCAACGGTCATCGTAATGCCCTTAAGCACCTCGTTACTGCCGAAGCTCTTTTTAAGATCAATTATGTCTATCACTTGCACGGAGCCTCCTTTCCATCAGCTTTATGAGAAGTGTTATTCCGTAAACTATAACTATATAGCAGACACCCATAACCAAATAGGGAATCATAAACTCATAGGCATTCGTTCCGATTTTTTTGAATGCGTTGCAAAGATCCATCGCACCTATAAAGTTTATAACCGAGGTTTCCTTTATGAGCGATATAAACTCGTTTCCGAGTGTCGGAAGAATATTTTTGATTGCCTGAGGAATTACGACCTTGAGCATTACCGTCCAATAATCGAGGCCGAGCGCACGACCCGCCTCGGTCTGTCCGATGTCAACCGACTGAATGCCCGACCGCATTATCTCCGAAACATAGGCACCCGAATTCAGTCCGAATATCACAACGCAGCAAAGCACGGGCGATATCTTCATTCCGAGTATCGGAAAAAGAACAAAATATCCGAGCAGAAGCTGTACTACGATCGGAGTACCCCTGAAAAGTCCGACATACACGCTGCAGATTCCGTCAAGCACGCGAGGAAGTGCTCGGTACTTCGGCATCACCCTTACCGCCGCAATCAGTGTTCCGATCACTATACCGATAAGCAGTCCGAAAACCGCAATCTTGGCGGTGTTTCCGAGACCCTCGAGCACATCCTTGTAGCCGCCCTTTTCAATGAGCACCTTTACAAACTTGGCCCACTTGGCGGAAAAATTAAAATTCGCCATTTTTCATCCTTTCACGGGGCAAAAAACCGCATACCCCTTTTGCGCAGAATACCTCCCCTTTCACTTAGGCGAAAAGGGAGGAGCTTCGGTCACAGACCTGTTTATCAGTTGTTTACCGATTCGACGATCTTGGAGGCGGGAGCCTCATCGACAACGACGAAGGCAAGATTTCCGTTGAGCATATCCATAACGGCGGAGGCGGCGGATTCGTAGCCGACACAGTCTACATCAAAGCCGTCAAAGCCCCAATCGGCATCACCCTCTACATAAAGCTGTCCGGTGGTTCCGGTCTGAACACCGACCTTTGAGGAGGCGGTAAGCTCCTTGATCTTTGCTTCGACCTGAGCAGCGGTGGTGCAGCCGTCAAAGGTGGTATCGTCAGCCTTGCAGACAACAACCTGAGAAGCGTTGTAATAAGCATCCGTAAAGCTTACAAGCTCAAGACGGTCGGGAGAAACGGTGAGTCCGGCCATTCCGATATCGGCGTTTCCGGAGTTTACCGCATTGAGTATTGCATCAAAGTCCATGTCGACTATAACGAGCTCTTTTCCGAGCTTTTCGGCAAGCAGCGCGGCGACCTCGATGTCAACGCCGTAGAACTTGTCGCCGTCCTTATACTCGAAGGGGCTGAAGGGGGTGTTGGTGGCAACCACAAGCTGGTCCTTGGAGGCATCAACGGTGCCTGCCTCATAGCCGGTGGGCGTTCCCTTGTTGCCGAAGTACTTGTTGACGATTTCGTCAAACTTTCCGTTTTCCTTGATTTCGGCAAGGAGCTCGTTTGCGCTCTTGAGAAGCTCGGCGTCCGAGGGATTTACGGCGTAAGCGTACTGCTCATCGGTAAGCTTGACATTTACAACCTTTACGGCATCGGTTGTGCCTGCGCTTGAGGAGCCGTCGGTATTGCTTTCGCCGCAGCCGGCAAAGCAGGCCGAGACGGTGAGTGCGGCCATGAGCACCGCAAGAAGCTTGGATATCTTTTTCATTTTAATTCTCTCTTTTCTTAGGAGCCGAACGGCTCTTGTTTTTGATGTATACAAGTATAATGCATAATATTCATATTGTCAAGCCCAATATTCACGAAATATACAACAAAATACATACGCCTTGTGACCGATTTTATATGCAAACTGCACTTTTTCGTGTCTTTTACCCTGTTTTAAGGCCAAGCTCCTCTTGATTATGAGTGTATATTCAATGTATATAGTGTATATTTTTGCTTCTTGCCTCCCTTCGACCCGTATTGACAAGCCTTGTCTACCCGAATATAATAAGTATATAATATCAATGCCCACGGGACCGCGAGGCGTTTGTTTAAGGAGAAGATTGCTCATGAAAAAGTTTTTAAAGGATTTTAAGGAATTTGCCATGCGCGGCAATGTCGTTGACATGGCCGTCGGCGTTGTGATCGGTGCTTCGTTCGGAAAAATAGTCACCGGTCTTGTCAATTACATAATCAACCCCATTCTCGGCTATATAATTCCGCAGGGAAATCTTGACATGGTAAAAACCGTCATCACTCACGCCGATGCCGCTGCAGGCGTTGAGGAGGTAGCGATACTTTGGGGCACCTGGCTGCAGACGATAATAGATTTTCTCATAACCGCCTTCTGCATTTTCGTCATGCTCCGCGTGCTTATGACCGCCAAGAACACCCTTGAGTCCAAAAAGATCGCCGCCGAAAAGGAGGCTGCCGAAAGAGAAAAGGCCGAAAAGGATCGCGAGGCCACCGAAGCCGCTGCCCTCCTTGAGGAAAAGGAGGCCAGGCTCCGCGCCACAGAGGAAAGCATTCAGCGTCAGGAGACTCTGCTCACCGAGATTATCTCTGCCCTTGCAAGCAGATAATCTTGCTATATAAGCAGCTCCCCGAGGCCGAAGGGCCTCGGGGAGCTTTTTCTTGATTTTATCAATCCGTAACGCGGAATTCAACTTTTCTGCCGTCGTCCTTGGCATTGTCTCCGACCCAAGCAAGGAATTTTCCGGGCTCGACGACACGCTTCATTTCGGCATTATGGAAGGCAAGCGCGTCCGCCTTGAGCTCGAATTCAAGCTCTCTGCTTTCGCCTGCGGCGAGATAAAGCCTTTCGTAGCCCTTGCGAGCCTCTCAGGTGATACCTTAATCATAAACAATCCTCCGTAAGTAAGTTGCCCTCTCGACCGAGCCGCTTTTCCGGCATTTGCTTTATAAATTCAATATAACATTATTGCCTCGCCTTTTCAAGAAATATTAAGCAATACCCGCCGCGAAAATTTCGCTCTTGACTTTTCGCTCGTCCTTTGATATTATTTTTCCTGTTGAAAATATTGCTCCGCCACCGGGTGGGAAGATGCCTTTGGCATCCGTGTACGCATCGTTAGGTCTCAGAAGATGCGTGCTCGGGTGCTTTTTTCTTTTTCGGCGGTCGGAGAAAGGAGTAAAAATGAGCCTTTCGAATTTCTTAAAGCGCTTCTCGACCGCGGAGCGACTTCTTTGGGCGCTGTCAGTCACGGCAATCCTGACCTCTGCCGCCCTTTTCGGACGCGGCGACCTGCTTTCTCCCGCCGCCTCCCTTATAGGAGTAAGCTCCCTGCTGCCGAATGCCAAGGGACACCCGCTCGGTCAGCTGCTTATGATTGCTTTCAGCCTTATGTACGGCTTGATTTCCCTTTCCTTTTCCTATTACGGTGAGCTGCTTACCTATGTCGGAATGACACTTCCCATGGCGGTGTTCTCACTTGTCGCTTGGCTTCGACACCCTTTTATGGGCAACCGTTCTCAGGTTGAGATCGCCCGACTGACAAAATCCGACATATTCCGTATGCTTTTCCTTTCGGCAGCGGTCACCGTCCTGTTTTTCTTTGTCCTGCGCGCTCTCGGAACCGAGAGGCTGCTTCCGAGCACCGTGTCGGTCACAACAAGCTTTCTTGCCGCCTACCTCACATATAAAAGAAGTCCACTTTACGCCCTTGCCTATGCCGCAAACGATCTCGTGCTCATATTGCTTTGGACTCTCGCCTCTCTCGAAAGCACCGAGTATGTCTCTGTCGCCGTCTGCTTTGCCGTGTTTTTCATAAACGACATATACGGCTTTATCTGCTGGAAAAGAGCCGAGCTTCTTCAGCGCTCCGCAAAAAAAGATGCCCTGCATTCTTGTCATGACGACTCCGATGTATTATAATATTTTTGCATTTATTCTTCACGGAGCGTTTTAAACCAATGAAAAAGGATCTCACCGTCGGCAGCGTGCCGAAAAATCTGCTTTTGTTCTCACTTCCCTACCTGCTTTCCTATTTTCTGCAAACCCTTTACGGAATGGCAGACCTTTTTATTGTAGGTCAATTTAATGCCGTAGAGGCAAGCACCGCGGTTTCGGTGGGAAGTCAGCTTATGCACATGCTGACCGTTATGATAGTCGGTCTTGCCATGGGCACGACCGTTTCGATTGCCCATGCCGTCGGCTCGAAAAACGACCGTAAGGCCGCCTCGGTTATCGGAAATACCGTAACCGTCTTTTCTCTGCTTTCGGTAGCCTTAACCGTTTTACTCATTCTGGCCGTGCGCCCGATAGTTTCGCTCATGGCCACTCCCGCGGAGGCGGTCGAGGGAACCGTGAGCTATTTGAAAATTTGCTTTGCGGGAATTCCTTTTATCACGGCATACAATATAATAAGCTCGATTCTCAGAGGAATGGGCGACTCAAGGAGTCCCATGTACTTTATCGCCGTTGCCTGCGCCGCAAACATCGGCTTTGACTATCTGTTTATCGGCGCTCTCGGCATGGGCCCCTCGGGAGCCGCTCTCGGCACCGTGCTTGCCCAAACCGTAAGCGTTGTCTTTTCTCTCCTGTTTTTGTTCAAGCACGGAATCGGAATTGAGCTGCACCGCACGGATCTCCGCCCGAGCAAGACCACCGTGGGTGACATGCTTCGCATAGGCGTCCCCGTTGCCCTGCAGGACGGGCTGATACAGATCGCCTTTATTCTCATAACCGTTATTGCCAACCGCAGAGGCCTTACCGATTCGGCCGCAGTCGGAATAGTCGAAAAAATAATCAGCTTTCTGTTTCTCGTGCCCTCATCCATGCTTTCAAGCGTTTCTGCTCTCGGGGCACAAAGCTTCGGAGCGGGAAAGCCCGAGCGTGCCGTCGGAACACTTCGCTGTGCTCTTTTGATAACGGTCGGCTTCGGCGTCGTGATATCTGCCGTAATGCAGCTTGCCGCAGTTCCTGCCGTCGCCCTGTTTACCGATGACCCCGCGGTTGCGCTCGCAGGCGGTCGGTATTTGCGCGGCTACATCTTCGACTGCATATTTGCGGGAATACACTTCAGCTTCAGCGGATATTTCTGTGCCTGCGGAAAATCACTGATTTCCTTTATACACAACATTACGGCAATCGTCCTTGCGCGTCTGCCGGGCGTTTGGTTCATGTCGGAGCTCTTCCCGAGCGACCTCTTTCCGATGGGACTTGCAACCTGCGCCGGCTCGGTGGTTTCGGCAATAATCTGCATCATCGCCTTTTCCGTGATAAGAAAAAAGGAGCTCTCGACGGCTTCCGTCTGAGCTCCTCTGAGGGTAATCGCACTGCTCACCACTGTCCTCAACGGACAGTCACGAGCGGTGCTTTTTATTTTGCTTTTTCGGGCCCTCTTCGTCCCGTAAGATTCACGCCGCAAACGCCGCCGATTATAAGCAGCGTGCATATTGCCTGCGGCAGACCGAAGTCCTCCTCAAGAATGAGCACGCCGCTCAGTACCGAAACGACAGTTATGACGTTTGAAAAGGAGGAGGCTCTGACAACACTTATGGCCGAGGTGGCATAATTGTAAAGAAAATATGCCGCAACGGAGGATATCAGCGACAGATACAAAAGCGAAAGCTCAAACTCGGGCACCGTCAGCGCCGCTGCCACCGAGGTGAAAAAGCTCCCTCTGTAGACCGCCAGGGCCGCTGCCGTAAAGCCTGCGGCTCCGACCCCCATCATAAAATATGTTCGCTCAACCGAGGTAAAGCGTGAGGACTCTCTTCTGCTCAGCAAATTAAACACCGCCGAGGAAAGCACCGCAAGCAGAAGCAGCAGCATTCCGAGAAGCCCGTTTTCTCCGCCCGAGGCACCGAAAAGATTCATTCCCACGGTTCCTATGACCGAGATTACCGAAAAGGCAAGC
The DNA here is from genome assembly GCA_964504325.1 of uncultured Eubacteriales bacterium. GTDB lineage: Bacteria > Bacillota > Clostridia > Oscillospirales > Acutalibacteraceae > RGIG7384. Next base: position 7,186 of record CAZDEI010000004.1, read on the forward strand.
TGTGCCGCCGTGGGACGCTCCTTCAGAAATACGGCCGACAGCAAAACAGCTGCAATAGGCGCCGTGGATATCATCACCCCCGAAAAGGAGGATGAGGTCATGTCTATTCCGTAAAGCTCAAAAAGGAAATAGCAAAACGGCTGTGCAAGACACATTGCGATCAGCCCGCCAAGGCGCTTGCCCTTATAGGATACCCTTATAAGCCCGAGCAGCCTGAGCAGCGACATGGCGCCGAAGGCTACGGTAAATCTGAGCGACAGAATAACAAGCGGCTCCGCGCTTTCAAGCGCAGTCACCGAAAAAAGATTACTGAAGCCGAATATGATATTCGCGGCAAGCGCGGCAGCTGTGCCGAGCCTGCGCGCACGGTTCTTTTCGTTCATCAAAGGATTATAAGCTTTTTCTCGGAGGCAGTGAGATTTTTGAAGCCGTTTTCTGTCACGGCGACCATATCCTCTATTCTGACACCGAAGCGGTTTTCAAGATAAATGCCCGGCTCAACGGTCATGATGTTACCGACCTTGAGCGGCTTATGACAGCGCATGTTGAAGCTTGGAGACTCGTGTATTTCAACTCCGACACTGTGACCGAGGCCGTGGCCGAAGCAGCCCTCATAGCCCGCACTGTATATCAAAGTCCTTGAGGCCTTGTCTACCTCAAAGCAATCAACACCCGGTCTTATCATCTCAAAGGCGGCATTTTGTGCGGCGAGCACCGTTTCATAGACCCTTATCATCTCATCGGTGGCATGTCCGACGGCGACCGTTCTTGTCATGTCCGAATGGTAGCCGTTACAAACGGCGCCGAAGTCCATCGTGACGAAATCGCCCTCCTCAATCGGCTTGTCGGAGGGAACTCCGTGCGGAAGAGAGGAATTCTTGCCCGAAACGACGATAAAATCAAACGATACACCCTCACTGCCGAGGCGTCTCATGTAAAACTCCATGTCAAGCATGACATCCTTTTCGGTTCTGCCGGGACGAATGCCGTTAAGAATATAGGAAAAGGTCTCATCGGTCAGCCTTTGCGCCCTTTCGATCGCCTCAAGCTCATACTCCTCCTTTACGGCTCGAAGCTCGTTCACCTGCTCCGCAAGGATCGAAGAGTCGGAGAGAACCTCTCCGAGAGCCTTCTTACGCTCGGCAAATTCCGCAACGCTCATGCGGTCAACCTCTGCGTAAAGCCTTTTGATTCCCTCGCGCTCGACAATATCCGACACACCGATTCCGCCTGCCTCCTGAAGGATTACCTCACAGAAGGGCAGAGTTCTTTCGGCAACCTCTATGTAACGGAAATCTATGAGAAAAACAGCCTTGCTCTCGGTCACAAGCAGCGTTCCCGCCGAGGAGGAAAAGCCGGTAAAGTACAGTCTGTTTTCATCTGAGGTGATAAGCGCAGCCTCGCCCTTCGAAAGAAGCTGCTGCAGCTTTTTGATTTTAACATCGGTCATTTTAAATATCCTTTCCAAAACAGTCGGCACTCGGCCGACTGTGCTTTATATATTACAGATACCGCTCATATGATTTTCGAATACCGGACAGCCGGCAAGCTCGGCCGTTTTTCGGGCAAGCACACCGACTATGATATCCTCGGTTTCGAAATGTCCGCAATCGAAAAGAGCAATTCCGCTGCGTGTCGCCTCAATAAAGCGATGGTGCTTGACCTCGGCAGTCAAAAAGGCGTCGACCCCGAGGCGTGCAACCTCATCCAAAAGCTCTCCGCCGGCTCCCGAGCATACGGCAACGGTTCTTACTTCCTTTTGCAGCAGGCAAAAGCGCACCATGCAGGAAAGCCTTGAGCCTACCGTCTCGGCAAGCTTATCTGCGCCGACGGGCTCAGCAAGCTCCCCGAGCCTTATCGTCACGCCTCCGAGCTCTGCCTTTTTAACCTTCGTAAGACCTATCTTCTCGGCAAGAGCATCGTTGACTCCGCCGTCGGCACTGTCAAGATTTGTATGCATGGATATTACGGATATTCCGTTTTTTACCAAATGCCAAACAGGCGAATCGACGGTAACACTTTTCAGACCGCCGAATATCACGGGATGATGGGTGATGATCAGATTCGCACCCCGCGACACCGCCTCCTCTAATGCGAGGTCGGTGCAGTCGAGCGATACAACCGCGGCCCTTATTTCCTCGTCGGGGTCGCCGACAAGCAGTCCCACATTGTCGAAATCCGCCGCGAGACTCCTCGGGTACAGCTCAAACAGTCTGTCGCACAGCTCTCCGACTCTCATCAGCCGTTCACCCTTTTAGGTGCAAAGGAATCCTTAAGTGCAACCGTTCTGTTTATCACAAGTGCATCCGGAGTAGAGGTCTTATCTATGCAGAAATATCCCTGACGCATAAACTGATATGTGGTTCCCACCGGAGCCTCTTTGAGACCGGGCTCACACTTACAGCCGGTAAGCACGGTCAGCGACTCGGGATTGAGGTTGTCGGCGAAGGAGCTTACACCCTCCTCGTCCGACGGATTCTCGACATTGAAAAGCCTGTCATAAAGCCTTACGGTCGCATCCACGCAATCGTCGGCGCATACCCAATGCAGGGTTCCCTTGACCTTTCTGCCGTCGGGGGAATCTCCGCCGCGCGTTGCGGGATCGTAGGTCACATGCACGCAGGTTACCCTTCCGTTCTCATCGGTCTCATGTGAGGCGTATTTCACAAAATATGCCGACTTGAGTCGAACCTCCTTTTCGGGGCAAAGACGGAAGTATTTCGGAGGAGGAGCAAGCGAAAAATCTTCCTCCTCGATATAAAGCTCACGCGTAAAGGTGATTTCTCTCGTGCCGAGCTCCGGCTTTCCGGGATTTATATCGACGGTAAGCTTTTCGCTCTTTCCCTCGGGATAATTGTCAATGACAACCTTGAGGGGGTGCAGCACAGCCATCGAGCGCTCGGCAGTAAGATTGAGCTCATCTCTGACACAGGACTCCAGAAGTGCGTAATCTATAACGCTGTAGGCCTTTGATACGCCTATTTTTTCACAGAAGGCTCTTATTGCGGAGGCGGGATAGCCGCGTCTTCTCATTCCGCAGATGGTAGCCATTCTCGGATCGTCCCAGCCGTCTACAATTCCGTCATTGACAAGCTTTAAGCATTTGCGCTTGCTTGTCAGCGTGTAATTCACATTCATTCTCGCGAATTCTATCTGACGGGGCGGCATGGGAATAGACAGCTTTTCGAGGAACCAATTATAAAGCGGTCTGTGATTTTCGAATTCCAACGAGCAAAGCGAATGGGTAACCCCCTCCTTTGCATCCGAAAGAGGATGTGCAAAGTCATACATCGGGTAAACGCACCATTTGTCGCCTGTGCGATGGTGCGTCGCATGAAGTATGCGATATATAACGGGATCTCTCATGTTGAGATTTGGCGCTGCCATGTCGATTTTCGCTCTCAGCACGCGCGCTCCGTTTTCGAATTCACCCTCGGTCATGCGTCTGAAGAGCTCGCGGTTTTCCTCAACCGTGCGGTTTCTGTAGGGGCTCTCTTTGCCGGGCTCGGTGAGAGTGCCGCGGTATTCTCTGATCTCGTCGGCCGAAAGATCGTCGACATAGGCAAGCCCGAGATCTATCATCTTAAGTGCGCACTCATAGATAAAGGGGAAGTAATCCGAGGCGAAATACACCTTGTCCCACTCGAAGCCGAGCCACTTTATATCCTCCTCGATAGCGTCGACATACTCGACATCCTCCTTGGTCGGATTTGTGTCGTCAAGCCTGAGATTGCAGGTACCGCCGAAGCTCTCCGCCATTCCGAAGTCGATGCAAATGGCCTTTGCATGTCCGATATGCAGATAGCCGTTGGGCTCGGGCGGAAAACGGGTCTGTACCTTATTATATACTCCCTCTGCAAGATCCTCTTTAATAAATTCCTCTATAAAATTAGAGGCGGTTTTTGCCGTGCTTTCTTCCATTGCTTACCTCTCTCCACGCCAGAAGGCCTCTGCCGTTTTCATTCTTTTTATACATTCTTCTTTTCCGAGTATACGCATTATGCTGCAAAGCTCGGGGGTGGTCTGTCTGCCTGTGACGGCTACCCTGATTATTCCCGAGGCATCTCCGGGATTGCCTTTATAAAGCTCGGGAGCCTTTTTGTATTCCTTGGTGTCGTTCGCAAAGCCGACCGCAGGGCAAGCAGCCTTTACGGTTGAAAACCAGGCTGCGTTGTCGGTCTCGGGCTCATACAGCTCGGAATATACCGAAAGGTATTCGGCCGCAAGCTCGGGAGCCACCGTTGAGGGCGGCACAAGCTCGGACTCCTCGGGAGCCGTAAAGAAGTACTCACTGTAGCCCCTTGCATCGCTCCACCTGGCGATATCCTTACGCGGCTTGGGCGTTCCTCTGTCTATTGCGAAGATCTGTCTTGTAAATTCTCTGTCGGCGGAAAGTCTTTCATAGAATTCGCCGTCGAATTCCTTTGCCCAGGCGAGCAGCCTGTCGGTGACCTCCTCGGCGGTCAGCCTTGAAACCACCGTTTTCGAAACATCGGTCAGCTTATCCGCATCGAAAAGTGCTCCGGAAAGGCTCATTTTCTTGAAGTTGAGCTTGTAGGACGAAAGCTGCGCGGTGGGATTTGCTCTGCGCCAATCCTCAAAATCCGAGGAGGCGATCGTCATAAGATATTCAAGCACCGCAGAGGGCTCATAGCCCTGCTCGGCGAAAAATCTTACCGCGGCCTCGGGATCCTTGCGCTTGCTTATTTTGCGCTTTTTGCCGTCATCAAGCTTAAGTATGGGCGAAACATGCACATACTTCGGCGGCTTGAAGCCGAGAAGCTTGAAAAGCTGAAGGTGCTTGGGCACCGAGGAGAGCCATTCGTCTCCCCTGATGACATGCGTGGTGCGCATAAGATGATCGTCCACCGCATGTGCGAAATGGTAGGTCGGTATACCGTCCGACTTGAGAATTACAAAATCCTCGTCGTTTTCGGGCATTTCGATTTTACCCTTTATTCCGTCCTCAAAGGTGATTCGGTTTTCCTCACTGCCGGGTGAGCGCAGACGGACAACAAACTCCTTGCCCTCGGCAATAAGCGTTGCTGCCTCATCGGCGGTGATGTCTCTGTATTTGGCCCATTTTCCGTAGCAGCCGGGACGCTGCTTGAGTCCCTCCTGCTCGGCCCTCACGGCCTCAAGCTCCTCTGCGGTCATAAAGCAGGGGTAGGCAAGGCCCTTTCGGATAAGCTCCTTTGCGTAGACCTGATATATTTCGGCACGCTTGGACTGCTGATAGGGACCGTAATCGCCGAGCTGCTCGCTTCCGCTTATAAAGCCCTCGTCTATTTTGATTCCGAAACGGTGAAGTCCCTCTATTATATCCTCTATTCCGCCCTCGATCTCTCGCTTTTTATCGGTATCCTCAATCCTCGTATAGAAGAGTCCGCCGGTAGAATCCGCAATCATTCGGTTTACAAGCGACATGAATAGCGTGCCGAGATGAAGATATCCCGTGGGGCTCGGCGCGATTCTTGTGACTCTGGCTCCCTCGGGCAGAGCTCGGGGAGGATACATAGCCTCGTAATAATCAGGTGCCTTGTCGATATCGGGGAGCAACAGCTCCGCCATTCTTTCGTTTTCAGTCAATCCAAACGACCTCCGACAGTAAAAATATCTATTCATCCTATTATCGCAGATATTTGGCTTTTTTACAATAGCTTTTATCACAAAAAGTCCCTTTCGGAGCGAAAAAAGGCATAAAACACTCCCCACCTCGGCCGACTCTCACCCCGACAGCCGATTGCTACGGCAAGGGCGGCGGACCACTCGGCCCGCCGCCCTACGGTATATTTACTTTTTGAGAAGCTTTGTAAGCTCGTCCATAAAGGTGTTGATATCCTTAAACTGACGATAGACCGAGGCGAAGCGGACATAGGAAACCTCATCCACATCCTTAAGCCTTTCCATTACCATGGCTCCGATCTTTTCGCTCGTGACCTCCCTTTCAAGGGAGTTCTGCAGAGTGGTCTCTATCTCATCAACCAGCGCCTCGAGAGTGTCCACCGAAACGGGGCGCTTTTGACAGGCTCTGAGAAGGCCGCCTATAAGCTTGTCCCTGTCAAACATTTCACGGGTCTTGTCACGCTTTATGACTATCAGGGGCAGACTTTCTATCATTTCATAGGTTGTGAATCGCTTTTGGCACTTCAGACACTCGCGTCTGCGCCTTATTCTTTCGCCCTCATCGGTCGGACGGGAATCTATTACCTTGCTCTCCTCATAGCTACAGTAGGGACACTTCATAAGACGGCTCCTTGTTGTTTTGTTTTCGGCGCGAAGACCACGCACAGCCGTTACGCCTCATTATTATGTAAACATAATAGCATATTTTTCACCCGTTAACAAGCGGCAAAGCCGACGAATTGTTAATTTTTATTGAAAAAGGTTGTAAATCTCAAAAAAATATGAGAAAATAAACAGACAGTGAATCAAACAGCCTCAGGGCTTTGCAAACGGAGGAAAACAAATGTCCTATACACAGACTGCCGCTCCGAAAAGCGGCGACACCCTTGCAGCTCTCAAGACCTCGGTGGGAGAAATAAAGCTTCGCCTTTTTCCGACACAGGCTCCCAAAACGGTCGAAAACTTTTTGACCCATTCGAAAAACGGCTATTACAACGGTCTGACCTTTCACCGCGTAATCAACGGCTTTATGCTTCAGGGCGGTGACCCCACCGGCACGGGCTGCGGCGGCGAAAGCATTTGGGGCAAAAGCTTTGAGGATGAATTTTCCTCCGAGCTTCATAATATAAGAGGTGCCCTTTCAATGGCAAATGCCGGTCCCAACACCAACGGAAGCCAATTCTTTATCGTTCAGGCCGCCTCCCTTCCCGAGGGAATGGCAGAGCAGATGAAGGAGCTCGGCGAGAAATACTTCCCTGCCGAGGCAATAGCCGCCTATGAGGCAGTCGGCGGAACCCCCTGGCTCGATTATCATCACACCGTATTCGGTCAGGTTTATGAGGGCATGGAGATCGTTGACAAAATCGCGGCTGTGCCCACCGATGCCTCAGACAAGCCGCTTGAGGCTGTCATTATCGAAGAAATCACGGTTGAAACCGTTTGACTGAAAGGAATGCTTCTATGAAAATCAAAAGGCTTCTCTGCGTTGCACTTTCGGCGCTTTTGCTCATTCCCGCCCTCTCGGGCTGCTCGGGCAAGACCGAAAAAAGCTACATCTTCACCAAAACCGTTAACGGTGTTACCTACACCCTCGATCTTTCGCGCTTTGCAAATGAGGATTTTTCAAATTACGAAAAATACAAGGCCTACGCCGATAAGTTCGAGCAGTTTTTGGGTGTAACCAACAATGTCGGAACCGCCTATCCCGATGAGGAGTACGGCTTCCAGACCGAGCTCCCCGAGGAGGGTGAGAAGGTCGCCGTGCTTCACACAAGCATGGGCGATATCTGCCTTCGCTTCTTCCCCGAGGCGGCACCAAAGGCGGTCGAAAACTTTTTGACACATATTGAAAACGGCTACTACAACGGCGTAACCTTCCACCGTGTCATAAATGATTTTATGATTCAGGGCGGCGATCCCAAGGGCGACGGAACGGGCGGCGAAAGCATTTGGGGCGAGTCCTTTGAGGACGAATTCGACCAAAAGCTGCTCAACATCAGAGGCGCTCTCTCCATGGCGAATTCCGGTGCAAACACCAACGGAAGTCAGTTCTTTATAAATCAGGCCAAGGCCGACAGCTTTACGGGCAAGTCCAGCATGGAGGTCGGAAAGGTTTACGCCAACTGCATATACAATTACGAATACTATATAGAGTATTATGCAAGCTACGGTCAGGATTTCACAAGCGTCTGCTCGGATGTCTTTGAATTCATCAATCTCAGCGGCGGCGTCGCACCTCTCTCCTATCTTGTACCCGATGAGGTGTGGACCGTCTATGAGCAAAACGGCGGAAATATCAATCTTGACGGCGCCTGGCGAGACGGCCGCGGACATACCGTTTTCGGTCAGGTCTACAAGGGCATGGATATTGTCGACAAGATAGCGGCGGTTGAGGTTGACAACAACAATAAGCCGACCGAGGATATTATTATAACCTCCGCAGAGACCATGCTTTACACCTCCGCCGACTGATTCGGCACCGAACCGTAAGCAGTACAGTCGCCTCTCTTCGGCGAAGCGGCAACAGTAAAAGCAAAGCAAGCGCACAGACGCCCCGTCTAAAGGACGGGGCGTCTGTGCGCTTCTGCCGGTATCTTGACAAGGATGTTAAGACCTCTCTGCCGCATAGTGCTTTCCGTCGAAGCGTGCAGAGAGTGTGCAGTAAAAAGCGCGGGAGAGGCTGAATGCAGTCCTCCTCCGCGCTTTGACAATTTTACACTTACTCCTCGGAGCCGGACTCTCACCCGCTCGCTTGAGATAACTCTTACTTCTTTACAGGTCGAATGAGGACACCGTCTCCTGCGCCGAGTGAGAAGCTCTTTTCGAAGGGCACAAAGCTACCGTCCTTCATTACCTCCCAGGCACCTGCTGCCTTCATTTCGACCTCGGTGGGGCTTGCGTAATCCTTGTTGGCGATAAACGCACTGCCGTCATCATAGAAACCGACCACCAACGGCCTCTCGCTCTTGAGAGCGTCTATGCCGCCGAAGCCATTAAAATACCTGATGCCCTTTTCCTCGCCGCCGGTATGGAGCACCTCAACCGTCTTTTTGTCAAAGAGATATTCGCCCTCCGGTCTTGCCTTGGCATTGACCGCCTGAACATCGTAATAATGCTGAAGCTTAACTCCGGGAGCTCTGCAAATGGCGTTCTCGGGACGCCAATACGCCTTCGGGTCAACCTTTTCGGGGCACCAATAGGTAAAGTAGGAAAGCCTCTTCATACCGTAGGCGAGGCACATGTTAACCTCCCAGCTTATCTCTGCGCGTGTCAGATTGCGATAGGGTCCGTGCTCGGTGAGCAGAACGATAAGCATTGTGTCAAGACCGTGTCTGAGACCGGCATCTCTTATAATCTCGATGTTTTCGTAAAACTCGCCTCTGTCCTCGGTTGTCTCGGCAGAAAGGCGGATAAGCCTTGATCTTTCATCCTCCTCGCCGACGACCACCTCGGTAGCCTTGCGGCTTTCTCTTCCGAGGAAGGAATAGTGATCGTAGCTGATGTAGGAGGGCTTTACCTGCTTTACGAATTCCTCAACATGAAGTGCGTAATCGGGGCAGTGAAGCTGCTCTGCTGTAGCATAATTCGGGAAGAGGTTTACAACAGTATCAAGCTCGGGAGCGTGCTTCTTAAAGGCACTTACAAGCTTTCCGAGCATCGGGAAATTTTCGTTTGAGGGCTCGTCGGCAAGATCGTATTCAATGATATTGTCGAACTCCTTATAATCCTCGACCACCTCGGAAACCACCCTGTCGATTTCCTCGTCGCTTCCGCCGTTACGGTAGAGTGCGGCAATTCGCGGGTCGCAGATGGTTGCCTTCATGCCGTTTTCGGCAAGAATCGGCAGTGTTTTTTTAATTGTTTCGACATCGTAGCTGAGACCGATCTGAGCAAGGTCGATTCCGCAGTCCTTCATGTCCTTGATTATCTCGGGACGGACGATGAATTCGGGGGTAGGACCCGAAAAATAGGTGATGTTGAATTTCTTCATGGCTTGACTCCTTTTATTTACTCGCTTGTCGCGAATTATTCGGTCTGCAGGGTTTGAAGCTTGTAGAAGGCACCCTTCTTTTCCATAAGCTCCTCATAGGTTCCGACCTCGGCGCAACGCCCGTTTTCTACGACGACTATCTTGTCGGCGTGGCGAATGGTCGACAGCCTATGTGCCACAATAAAGGTCGTTCGACCTTTTGCGACATTGTTAATGGCGGTCTGTATCTTCTTTTCGGATACGGTATCGAGAGCGCTTGTCGCCTCATCGAGAATGACTATGCTCGGATCTCTTATAAATGCCCTCGCAATTGCTATTCTCTGTCGCTGTCCGCCCGAAAGGGTTCCTCCGTGCTCGCTCAGCATGGTATTGAGCCCGTCGGGAAGGGACGCGATGAACTCTTCAAGATTGGCGTTTCTAACCGCCTCCATGACCTTTTCGTCACTGAGCTCGGAGTTGCCGTAGGTAATATTGTCCCTTATTGTGCCGGAGAAAAGTATCGGCGTCTGCGGCACGACGGCAAGCTGAGAGCGGTAGGAATGAAGATCGAAATTGTTTATATTCATTCCGTCGATGAGCACGCGTCCGTCGGTGACCTTTCCGAAGCCGATAACGAGATTTATGGCAGTGGTCTTTCCGCAGCCCGAAGCGCCGACGAAGGCAACCGTTTCGCCTGCCTCCACCGTAAGATCAAAGCCGTTGAGCACCTGCCTGCTGTCATCGGGATAGCTGAAGGAAACCTCATCAAAGCGGACCTTGCCCTTAAGTCTGTCGGGCTTAAGCTTATGATAATTGTTTTCTATATCGTGTGATACCAGCACATCGCTGACCGAGCGAACCGATTCAAAGCCCTTGGATATTACCGGAACATAATTTACTATTGTGTTCATGTTTCCGACTATTGAGCCGAAGTAGCTGTTGTAGAGCACTATCTGACCGACCGATATGATTCCCGTAACGGCGAGAATTCCGTTAAAGCAAAGGCTCAGATAGGTAATTGCGGTCCACACCGCCCAGATCACGG
>CAZDEI010000005.1:0-17566 GCA_964504325.1 uncultured Eubacteriales bacterium
GTGTATATATGCTGCTTTATCGCGAATCTCTATATTCACAACCGCCTCCGGCTCACGGACATTAACCCTCAGCTGAGGATTTGCCGCAAGCAGAGCTCCGCCGACGGCGGCGGATATTTCGGGAGATTTTGCGGGGAAGGACTTATCGGATCTTTTGGTCTCAACCTTAAAGGTTTTTACCGAGGCAAGAGCGTCCTTCAGGTATTCGCAGGCAGAGGAGACAACAGTGTCAAGCTCCTTTTCGACTGCTGCGGCGCGTGAAAAGGCGACGATGCCGAATACCCTTGATACCGCTGTCAGGGCACCCTCAAAATCAAATTCGTCGTCGGCAGGCTCAATGAATATGGCCGACTGAGCCTGTCCTACGGTGAATTTGCCGCAGCTCTTCAAGCGGTATTTAAGGCTTTTTACAAGAGCGTCCTCAAAGCTGCTTCGATTCAGTCCCTTGAGCACAAGCTCGCCGTTTTTTATCAGTATTACTTCCTTCATTATCTTTTCCCCGATCTGCGCAGGCAGGCCTGAGCCTTTCCGAGTGCGCCGATAAATATTTTCGCTTCCTCAACGGTGTTGTCCGACGAAAAGCTCAGGCGAAGAGCACTGTCGGTGCGGGCAGAGGACAAGCCCGCGGAGCGCAGCACATGGCTGCTTTCACCCTTGGCACAGGCGCTTCCGCTTGAAACGTATATATCCTCTGCTTCAAGAAAATGCAGCAGTGTTTCCGAGCGGTAGCCCGTGACCGAAATGTTCAGTATGTAGGGTAGCGCATCCTCGGGCGAGTTGATGAAAATGCCGTCAAGCTTGCAAAGCTCCCTTCTCAAAAAGGCGTTGAGCTCGGCTGTGCGCTGCCAAGCGGCCTTGATATTGAATTCGCCGACCGCGGCACCGAGGCCCGCTATTGCAGGCAGAGGCTCGGTACCGTTTCGAAGGCCTCGCTCCTGACCGCCGCCATGGGTGATAGGCAGAATTCTGCAGGAGGCTGACTTGTACAAGGCACCAACACCCTTGGGGCCGTGAATCTTATGACCGCTTACGCTCATGAGGTCAACTCCGAGCTGCCTTACATTGAGCTTCAGCTTTCCGAAGGCCTGAACGGCATCCGTATGTATAAGGGCGGGGGAGCCCTTGCGCTTTACCTCGGCACGCAGCCTGCTCACGGGAAACACGGCTCCCGTTTCGTTGTTTACGAGCATTATGCTGATCAAAACGGTGCTGTCGTTTATCGCTTCGGCCACGGCGTCCGGATCAATGCGGCCGCTTGAGTCGGGCCTTATGCGTATTACCTCAAAGCCCTCTCGCTCAAGCTGTGAAAAGCATTCGGCTACGGAATGATGCTCCGTCTCGGAGGTTATTACCCGAAGTCCGCGTCTTTTCATCGCCCGAGCGGCTCCAAGCACCGCAAGGCTGTTTGCTTCGGTTCCGCCGCTTGTGAAATAGATCTCGCCCTCGGTACAGCCGAGCTCGTTCGCAAGGGCGGAGCGTGCCGAATTCATAAGCTGCTCGGCTCTTATGCCAAGCCGGTGCAGAGACGACGGATTACCCCAGCCTTCGGTAAGAGCCTCGTTCATTGCCCGTATGCATGAGGCAGAGGGTGCCGTGGTTGCGCTGTTGTCAAAGTATATCATTTTGTTCCTTCCGAGGACCGCAGTTGAATTCCGTCAAATTCGGAAAAGCTCCGCCGAAAAAGCCGGAGTGAGCGGCCTTTATATACAAAATTTATTATACTATATTTTCGGTAACAATACAACATTTTTTATCCTGCGGAGGATATCCTCGCTTTTTATGAATTAAAGTTCGAAAAGCGGAAAAAATAGCCTTATAAGCAAAGTGAAAAACAGCGTGCGGCCGTCTGCCGCGAAAGGAAAGTGCCCGTGATACGATTTAAAAAGCAGGTGTTTATTCGTCTCGTCAGCTTTACCTCGGCTCTCGTGTTGATTCTTGTCGGCTTTTTGACGGTTGAAGGCAGAGCTAAGAATTACTATATAATGCTCAACAAAAACAACTGCTGCAGGGATCTTGAGGAGCTTTCCGCGGCTCTTAACAATATAAGCTATTCGGTCGAAAAGGCGGTTTATTCGTCGAGTGCGGTCGAATTCGGCTCACTTGCAGCCGAGCTGTGGAGAGAGTCGGGTACTGCAAAGAACGCACTGTCCCGTCTACCCTGCGGAGAGGAGAGCCTTGAGCTGATAAACCGCTTCCTGTCACAGGTTGGTGATTATTCGCTTTTTCTGACAAAAAAGCTGATATTGGGAGAGACGGCTTCGGCTGACGAGCGAAGCAAGCTTTGTCTGCTTTCAAAGGCGGCAGGCTCAATAGCCTCCTCGGTGGATTCTTCCTTGGTGCTCTATTCGGACGGCTATTGGACGGAGGAAATCGTAAGCTCCGGCGATGCGGAGCATGTCAGCAGCTTCGGGCAAAGTCTTGCCGAGCTGGAGGACACGCTTACCGACTATCCGACCCTTATTTATGACGGCCCGTATTCGGAGCATCTGTTGACCTCCGTTCCAAAAATGACCGAAAATGCAGCCTATGCCGACAGACATTCGGCACGGGAAGCGGCGGCGGAATTTCTTTCGGTCGGCTCCGAGACACTTGAAAACGGGAGTGATCGGGAGGGCACAATGCCCTGCTACAGCTTCAGGGGAGCCGACTTCGATATTGATGTCACCGTTAACGGAGGCTATATCGCAGAGTACAGAAAATACCGAGCAATCACCGCTCAGAGCCTGTCCTATGAGGAGGCGGTGAGCATAGCCGAGGAGTATCTTTCCGTATACGGCTGTGAATTTGTCAAGACCTATTACTTTGCCGACGAGGGAGTCTGCACGGTGAATTTCGCAGCCGTCGAAAACGGATGCATCTGCTACCCCGATCTCGTCAAGGTCGGAATAGCGCTTGACAACGGCGAGCTCATGCTTGTAGAAGCAGACGGCTGGCTTTTTAATCACCGAGAGGGAAGAAAAGCCGAGCCTGCCATTGCCGAGACCACGGCGTCCGCGGGTCTGTCGAGCCTGCTTTCGGTCAAGAGAAGCCGTCTCGCTGTAATACCGACCTCAGGGAAGCGGGAAAGGCTGTGCTATGAGTTTTTATGTGACGGAGCCTTCGGTCATGAGGTGCTCGTTTATATCAATGCCGAAACGGCGGTCGAGGAGGATATTTTAATAGTCCTGAGCACGGACGGCGGCACGCTTGTAAAATAGAAAAAACACCGTCTCGCGGCAAAAAAAGCCTTGACTTTTTCGCCCTTCGGTGATATAGTGATATAGCCGCATATTATGGGTATTAAAGAAGTGCAGCCGCACTCACCTATCGTAGCGAGACTGAAAAAAGCAGGTGAAATTAAAATGTACGCAATCATCGAAACCGGCGGAAAGCAGTACCGCGTAGCCAACGGAGATGTCGTTTATGTCGAGAAGCTCGGCGTTAACGAGGAGGAGACCGTTACCTTCGATAAGGTTGTTGCCTTTAACGACGGCAAGACCCTCAAGGTAGGCGCTCCCTATGTTTCCAAGGTTGTTGTTGAGGGCAAGGTTCTCAAGAACGGAAAGGGCAAGAAGGTAACTGTTTTCACCTACAAGCCGAAAAAGGGCTGTGCCCGTAAGCTCGGTCACAGACAGCCTTATACCAAGATCGAGATAACCAATATCGGTAAGGCTGAAGCGGCAGCGGAATAAAAGCCGTGACCGCAGTGACATTTTTCACCGAGTCGGGAAAAACGGTAGGCTTTAGGCTTTCCGGTCATGCCACCCTTGACAGCATGGATGTAGAGGGAAAAACGGTTTGTGCGGCGGTGTCGTCCGCGGCATATATGACCGCAAACACGGTGACCGAGATCATCGGACTTGAGGCGGATGCCTCGGTTGATGACGGAGAGATGAGCTTTCGTATAAAAAACCGCTCGGAGAAAGCACAATGGATGCTTGAGGGCTTTAAGCTTCACATAACGGAGCTTGCAGCTCAGTATCCTGACAGAATCAGAGTAATTTCGGAGGTGTAACACGATGTTAAAGATAAACATACAGCTTTTTGCTCATAAAAAGGGTGTCGGCTCGACCAAGAACGGAAGAGACAGTGAAGCTAAGCGTCTCGGCGTAAAGCGTGCAGACGGTCAGTTTGTTCTCGCGGGTAATATACTCGTCCGTCAGAGAGGCTCTCACATACATGCCGGCAAGAATGTCGGAGTGGGCTCCGATGATACACTTTTCGCTCTTATCGACGGAAAGGTAAAGTTCGAGCGTATGGGTCGTGACCGCAAGCAGGTCAGCATTTACGCTGTTGAGCAGTAATGCAGTTCTTGAAGGAGCTCGGGCGCGGTCCCGAGCTCCTTTTATTTTTTGCGAAGCGGATAGACATTCGCTTCGGCTGAAGAGCAGGAGATAATTATGTTCGTAGATGTAGCTACAATACACCTTAAGGCCGGAAACGGCGGAAACGGCTCTGCCTCCTTCCATCGAGAAAAGTATATAGCCTCGGGCGGGCCTGACGGCGGCGACGGAGGACGCGGCGGAAACATTCTTTTTGCGGTTGACGACAATCTGTCGACGCTTGCCGATTTCAGGTATAAAAGAAAGTATTGTGCCGAAAACGGCGAAAACGGCAAGGCAGGTCGCTGTAGCGGAAGATCTGCACAGGATCTTACCGTTTTTGTCCCGAGGGGTACTGTTATTAAAGATGCCGAAACGGGCAGAATAATTGCGGATATATCCGGAAACGAGCCTGTGGTTATAGCAAAGGGCGGCAGAGGCGGCTGGGGAAATACCCATTTTGCCACTCCCACCCGTCAGGCTCCGCGCTTTGCCAAAAACGGAATACCGGGTGAGGAGCTCGATGTTAAGCTTGAGCTTAAGCTTCTTGCTGATGTCGGACTCATAGGCTTTCCCAATGTCGGCAAATCGACATTTATATCGGTTGTCAGTGAGGCAAAGCCGAAAATAGAGAATTATCATTTCACAACTCTTATACCTACGCTTGGCGTGGTAAGGGTTGATGACGGCGCCTCCTTTGTAATGGCCGATATTCCGGGTCTTATCGAGGGCGCAAGCGACGGTGTCGGCCTCGGTCATGAGTTTCTCCGCCATGTCGAAAGGTGCCGCCTTTTGGTGCATGTGCTTGATATTGCCGGCAGTGAGGGAAGAGATCCTCTGAACGATTTCGAGGTCATCAATTCCGAATTGGCCAAGTTCAGCCCTGCGCTTTCCGAAAAAAAGCAGATAGTTGTTGCGAATAAGTGCGATCTTACCGATGATGAAACGGTTGAAAAATACCGTGCCCATTTTGAGGGCCTCGGCTATTCCTTCTTCCCCGTTATGGCGGCGATCGCCGAGGGCACCGATGCGGTTGTCAACTGTGTGGCGGCAGCACTCGCCACCCTTCCGCCGGTGGCCGTTTATGAGCCTGAGCCGGAGAAAAAGCCGACTCCCGAGCAGCTTGCCTCCTCGGCGAGAAAATTCACCGTCAGGGTTGAAAACGGAGCCTATATTGTCGAGGCTCCCTGGCTGCTTCGCGTGCTTGAGGGTGTCGATCCCGACGATTACGAGTCATTGCAGTATTTTCAGCGTGTTCTCGAGCAGACGGGCATAATCAAGGCTCTTGTAAAGGCAGGAGTTAAGGACGGTGACACCGTCTGTGTCTATGATATCGAATTCGACTATGTTTCATAAGGGCGAAGGAGCTGCTCCCGTAAGCAGCATGAGCGCTTCGGTGCTTGCCTTTATGGGAGATGCCGTATACGGAATAATGGTCAGAGAGCGCCTTTGCGAGGTGAACAGACCCTCGGGTGAGCTGCACAGCCTCTCGGTTCGCTTTGTTGCCGCCTCCGCTCAGGCGGAGGCCTATTCAGTGATAGAGGACATGCTTACAGAAAAAGAGCAGTCGGTATTTAAGAGAGGCCGCAATTTCAAAACCTCCAACACACCGCGATCCTCTACTGCCCGAGACTATCATACCGCGACCGGTCTTGAGGCACTGTTCGGCTTTCTGTATCTAAATGACGAGTGCGACCGCGCGGCAGAGCTTTTCGACAGAATATGGAAGGCACAGGCACCTTCTGTATTCGGACAGGAATAAGGGGGCATTGCAATGCTGAAAAAAATCAGAGGCTTTCTTGCTAAAAAGCATTGGTATATATCATATCCGGTAATAACCCTCGGCTGTCTTATTTATGCCCTGGGCTTTTCGGTTTTTCTCACACCCAACAGAATATCTCCCGGCGGACTTTCGGGTATTGCGGTAATTGTTAACTATATCATTCCGGCCGCTTCAACGGGAACCTTGATATTTCTTATGAATATCCCGCTGATGGTGTGGGGACTTTTTAAGCTCGGCAGACAGTTTATCGTGCGCACGGTATATGCCGTGCTTGTTTCCTCGTTGCTTGTCGATATTATAGGAAAATATGTAACCCCCTACTGTGAAAATACTCTTCTTTCGGCTATCGCCGGCGGAGGACTTCTCGGCGCTGGAATTGCAATCATAATGTCCTTCGGAGCAACCACGGGCGGCACCGATATAGCCGTCAAGGTGATCAATAAAAAGTATCAGCATATTCCCTACGGCACAATATTCCTCGTGCTGGATACCATTGTCGTGCTGCTTTCCGCCACGGTTTACCGTGATCTCGAAACGGCACTCTATTCTGTCGTGGCAATCTTCATTTCCTCTGCGGTGATAAATAAGCTCTGCTACGGAAATGACGGAGGAAAGCTTGTGTATGTGGTGACAAAGAACCACACCGAGCTCACAAGGGAGATAATGAGGGTGTCCGACCGCGGCGTCACTCAGCTTGATGCTACGGGAGGCTATACCGGAAGCGAGCTCAAGGTGCTTATGTGTGCGGTGCGCAGATATGAGATATCAGCCGTGACCGAGACCGTTAAGCGCATTGACCCCGAGGCGTTTGTTATAATAACCGATTCGAATGAGATCAGCGGCTTCGGCTTCACAAGATGAGATAAGCAGGGGAGGAAAAGGCTACGGTAAGGGATGAAAAATTCAATGCGCTTATGCGCGATATGCTTGGGGAGGACTACGATAGCTTTGAGCAGGCTGCGGCTCTTCCGCCCTATCGTGGCATACGGGCTAATACACTCAAGCTTTCGTCCGACGAGCTCAAGTCACGGCTTAATATAGAGATGACTCCCTCGCCGTTTTGCGAGCTCGGATATTATATACCGAGTGATACCGAGGGACTCGGAAACCATCCGTTTCATCATGCGGGAGCTTTTTATATTCAGGAGCCCTCGGCTACCTCTGCGGTTGAGGCAATGGAAATAAAGCCAGGAGACACGGTTCTCGACCTCTGTGCCGCTCCCGGCGGAAAAAGCACGCAGATTGCAGCGGCTCTTGATGGTAAGGGCTATCTTTGGAGTAATGAATTTGTGCGCTCTCGGGTTCAAAGCCTGATTTCGAATATCGAACGGCTCGGCGTTACAAATGCCGCCGTATCCTCAATGCGTCCGGATGAGCTGTGCCCAATGCTTGAGGGAGCCTTTGATAAGGTGCTTGTGGATGCACCCTGCTCGGGAGAGGGCATGTTCCGAAAGGAGCCTAAGGCACTCGAAAATTGGAGCCTTGAGAACAGTATCTCCTGCGGAGACAGACAGGTCAAGATACTTGCTTCGGCTGCCTATGCAGTAAAATCGGGCGGCCTGCTCTGCTACAGCACCTGCACATTTTCATATCATGAAAATGAGGAGGTCGTTGCACGCTTTTTAAAGCTTCGGCCGGAGTTTGAGCTTGTGCCGATCAAGCGTGACTTCGGTGAGCCCGGCTATAAAAAATACGCCCCCGACACGGTCGGAATAGAGCACACGAGGCATATTTTTCCCTTTAACGGCGGAGAGGGGCATTTTGTCGCCCTGATGAGAAAATCGGGAGACAGCACATCTGAGCTGCTCTCCGATACCTCCGTCCAAAAAAACGAGGCTGTTCGCGCTTTTGAGGAATTTGAGGCCGATTGCTTCATGATGCCCTTAAAGGGCATTAAATATTCGGTTAGAGATAAGGTTTACATAACACCGCTACTGCCGAGCATCGGCGGTAAGGCACTTATAAGAAACGGCGTTCTGTGCGGTGAATATCTCGGCAAACGCTTTGAACCGTCGCACGCCCTGTTTTCCGCCTTCGGCGGTCTTGCACGCAACAGGGTGGATTTCTCTCTTTCGGAGGACAGAATATACCGCTTCCTCCACGGCGAGGAGCTTGATTGCGACGCCACGCTAAAGGGCTATACGGCGGTATTGATCGAGGGAGTTCCCCTTTCCTTTGCAAAGACCTCGGGAGGACGCTTGAAAAACCGTTATCCCAAGGGTCTCAGAACACTTAAATAGCTGAAAAATCCTTTACCCTAAGCTTTATGAGCTATAAGGTAAAGGATTTTTTTATTCGCAATAAAGACCGGATTCAAGTAGGTAATACTCGGTATGACCTATACGGCAGTATTTTTTAACGGGCTCATTGAAATTCATATAGTCCTTAACGGTGAAGGAGGAAAGCTCAACGGCAGTCACGCAGCCGCTTCCGGCACTGCAGACATAAAGCCTGTTTTCGGCCTTGTCTGCGAAGAGTCCCTGCGGTGAGCTGAAGGCCTTGTCGCTCGGCCCTCCGATTCGCAGCTCCTCACGCATTGTGCGAAGGCTGAAGCGAATCAGCGAATTGTTGCTCGGGAAGGAGGCCCAAAGCGTATCCGAAATAAGGGCGATATCGGCGGGAGCCTCTGCCTTGTAGACTATACTGCCCTGCCAGACAAGTGAGCCGTCCCGCGACATAAGTTTGGCCTTACACTCGTCGCCCATAACCGCAAAAACAGAGCGGCTGTTTGGCCAAACAAGCTTTGAGGTTATATGGTTGCCGATCTGCATGGCGAGCGCATCATAGCAATTCCTGAATTTTGCCGAAAGAAAGGAGCTTTTTGTAATGGGCATCGGCTCCGAGGCTGCACCCGGAGCGATATATTTATAGCAGAGATATCTGCCGTTTTCGTCACTTTCCGACACTACGGCTATCAGTCCGTTGTCGGTTGGAAGTATATCAAAGATATTACTGCCGAAAAGCTGCTTCATCGATCACACCTGAATCTGTTTTTTTATAGCTTAAAACAATATCAATTATAATTCTACAATATTTGCGCCAAAAGGTCAACTCCAAAAGCGTATTGTGCGATCGTCCTGCGAACTGTTTTTATTCGGACAACATAAAATATATTAAACCGATGATTATAATGTGAGCTTATCGGTAAAACTATCGGTGTCGGACAAAATCAAAATCGGAGTTGAAGAAAATATGACTGTAAAAAGAGGAGAAATATACTATGCCGACCTGAGCCCCGTTGTTGGCTCTGAGCAGGGAGGCTTAAGGCCTGTACTTATAATTCAAAACAACACGGGCAATAAGCACAGCCCGACCGTAATTGCCGCGGCGATCACAAGCAGACAAATGAAGGCAGAGCTGCCGACCCATATCCGCGTCAGCGCCGACAGAAGCGGTCTTGTAAAGGATTCGGTTGTTTTGCTTGAGCAGGTCAGAACCATTGATAAGCAGAGACTGAGAGAAAGAATGGGCGAGCTTGATATCGGCTCAATGGCGCAGGTGAACAGGGCGCTTTCGGTCAGCTTCGGCCTTTCATGAGCACTCCGTAATTGACATTGCCGTAAGGCTGTGATAATATGTATTTGTATTATTAATGCTTACGGAGGGCTATAAAGTGAAAAAGCAATATGAGGAGCCGCGGCTTATCATCAGCACACTTGTTTTGAGTGCAGAGCTTGCGTCAGACCCTGTTTCAAACGGGGGAGACGATATTAAGTACAATTCCGATGAAGAGGGCTGGAGCAGCAGGTGGTATTAAGCTTGGCACAACGGCAGAGGCCATATGCTAAGGGGCTTATCAAATAAGATCAAACGAATGCGGAGAGGGCGAAATTTAAGCCTTCTCCGCATTTTCACTGCGTAGCACTAATTTATCAAGAAAGCAGCAAAAAAAGCTCCGAGTCGCCCTATAGGCGGCACGGAGCTGATTTAAAATTTTACATGTGTACCGAGCAGTGGCTACTTTACGGAATGGCCGATAGCCTCGCCCATTTTAACGGGCAGCTCCCTTCCTTCGGCGGTGGCGTCGAAGTATTTTGGGTCGAGCACTGCGCTGTTCTCACCCAAAAGCAGTATCACCGTGCTTCCGCCGTACTCAAAGCGACCCTTTTCCTCGCCGCGCTTAACAGAGCAGGAGTCGGTGCTGTTGTTGTTTCTGATTCTGCCTACGAGCATCGCACCGACCTCAATTTGAATTATATCACCGAAATTATGAGTGTGAAGCAGTGTGTATTCACGGCAGTTTTCGGTAAATACCGAGGTGTGCTCAAGAGCAATCGGGCGCACCGTGTGGAGAATACCCTTTATAAAAACAGAGGGCTCCTTTACGCCACAGTCGGCATAGCAGTATCTGTGGTAATTGTCCACAGCAAGCCTTATTACGACACAGGTGCCGTTTTTGAAGCGCTCTGCAAGCTCGCTGCTTTGGAGAAGTGAGGCAAGTGTGTATGAGCTTTGCTTTACGGGAAAAACCGTCGTGTCGGTAATGCGGTAGGCGGATACGGCTCCGTCGCAGGGGGAAATCAGCGCCGAGGGAGCTTCGTCAATCGGTCTCAGCCTCGGGTTGATTTGCCGTGTAAAGCAATCATTGAAGCAGCGGAAACTGTCGGTATTCAAATAATCATCGAGCTCTATTCCGTTGCTTTTCACAAACGGCTTTATTATCGGCTTTGAAAAACGGCTGTCGAGGAATGCTCCGACAGCCTTGGAA
Source organism: uncultured Eubacteriales bacterium (assembly GCA_964504325.1). Lineage (GTDB taxonomy): Bacteria > Bacillota > Clostridia > Oscillospirales > Acutalibacteraceae > RGIG7384. The sequence goes on from CAZDEI010000005.1 coordinate 10,793, forward strand.
AGAAAACGAGCGGTTAACAGCCGAAGCAGCAGCCTGCCGATAACAGTGCCGTAAAGAAATCCGAGGGCACCGCCTCTTGCTTTATTATGCTTCATATCAAAAATACCTGATGTTGCTGTAAATAACAAGCTTGAATAAGAGCATAACGGCAAATTCCACGGCACCTGCGAAAACCATTATCAGTATTCCGCGGAGCCGAGGCTTGGGAACACTTATGCTTGATACAAAGAAGAATGCCGTCACGAGGAAAAGCGGAATTATGAAGAGAGTTATATCGCAAACAGGGGAGAAAATGAATCTCAAAATTGCAAGCGAGGGTATGATCAAGGCGGCAGAGGTTACGGGAAGTCCGGTGTAGCTCACACGGATGCTCTTATCCCTTGCCTGACGCTCCTCCTCGGTCACATTGAAGTAGGCGAGTCTTATGGCAGCCGCAAGAATATAAAGAATCAAAAATGCGGTGCAGAAGGCTCTTATAATCAAGCCGTACCACGGTGCATCCTCGCCGACAGTGAGCTTGGATATCATGGGAGAGGTGCGCATAAGAGCAATACCGATGCATGCTGGCAGCACGCCGAAGGCGACTACATCCGACATCGAGTCGATTTGTATACCGAAGTTGCATTCGAGACGGCTTCTGTTTTGCTTGGTGCGTGCAACCTTGCCGTCAAAAGCGTCACACAGCCCCGAAAACAGCAGGAATATCACGCCCCAATAGGGATGACCGTTGCCTGCAAGTGTAACGAAGATTCCCATACCAGCGGAAAATACCGAAAGATATGTGAGAATCACCGTATAGTCGTAAATACCTATCATTTCACCCTTCTCCTTGCTTTGCCAATAAGAAAATCTATCAGCACGGTAACGCCGCACAGCACCGTGCAAAGATAAAACGAAGCGGCCCTGCTGAGCAGCTCGAGATTTGCAGCCGCATCGGGAGTCATCAGCTTGCCGAAGCCGTCAAGCAAAAGCAAATCGGCGACCCCCATCGCGCCCGGAATCGGTGCACAGTAGGAGCCGATAACCACAAAATTCTGCATCGACCATATTTCATCCGCAAGGGAAAATGAATTCCCCACCGCAAGAAAGGCAAACATGGTCACTGAAATCTGAGAAATGCGTTGAAGCAGATTAAACGCAAAGGCCTTTATAAGCTGAGGAAGTGCCCCTGCATCCTTGATCATCTCAATACATGCACGGTACTCTGTCATGCTGCAGTCAAGCTTTTGAAGCTTTTTATCGACCCTTCGTATAAGGTGCAGCCTGCCTAAAAGCTTAATTGCACTGCGACACATTCCGTGAAGGAGCCTTTCACCGAATATCAGCATCAGTATGAAGAGGGTGAGAAGCACCTGAATTACAAAGCCGAAGCTTATCAAAAGCTTTGAAACCGTTCCGAAGTAATCGAAAAATACATTGAAATGAATTATGAGACTGAAAATTCCGATTACAAGTATTGAAAAGGAGTACATGGCAAGGTTTATAAGCAGAGTGGCCGTTGCCGTGGCGGCGGGTATACCATCCCTTACCATAAACATGCCCGAAACGGGCTGTCCGCCCGTGGCCGACGGGGTAATTGCGGAAAAGTAAATATCGGCCGACGAATAAACAGCACCGCTTCTTAGTGAATGCCGATAGCCGAAGGCCTTGTTTATGCATTTGATTGCAGCCGCTTCAAAAATAATGAAGCCGAGCATGCTGAGAATTGCCGCAGCAATATAGCGAAGGTCGGCACCTTTAAGAAAATCCAAAAAAGCCGAAAAGGAAAACGAACGGGTTTGGGAGGTTACCATCCAAACCGTAAGTCCCGCTATCAAAACAAAGGCAAACGACCAAAGCACGCGGCTTTTTGCGGAGCTTGCTTTTCCGACTTCGCCGCTTTGCTGTGGCTTGCCGCCGTTATGCTTATCCACTGAACACCTCTGAAGATAACACCCCGTAAGGGCGATGCCCCTGGGGCTTAATTACGGAGAATAAGCCGTTCGAGACGGTAAAAGCTCCGTGAAAGGCCGAGCTTATCGGATATGAGAATACCGAGCTCGGCAACAAGTATTCCGCCGAAAATATCAAGAAGCATATGCTGCTTGACAAGCACGACCGAGCAGAACACAAGCAGTGTCATTACAAGCTCGACCGCGATGAGTCCTTTGCCGACCCTTCCGTACCTTATAAGTCCGCGAAGACAAAACCAGCTTTCAAGGCAGTGAAGAGAGGGAAAAAGGTTGTCGGGCGAGTCCATGCTGTAAATGAGCGATGTGAGCAGAGAAAATGGATCACTTGCGCTGATTTCGGGGCGCACCATCTGTGTCGGATATACAACGAAAATCACAAGGGCAATCAGCTTTGCCGTAGCCTCCGCCGCCATAAGCCTATAAAAGCCGTCAACGCTGCGCCCTCCGACATAAAGAAAGGAGAGCAGCCACTGCACAAAGGCAAGCACATAAACGACTATAAAGGCGGGAATGAACGGAATAAGGCCGTCAAGGCCGAGCTCGACGGAGTGCGTGGGTATTCCGAGAGCGGAAACAAGCATCCGCGAGCCGTAAAAGGAAAGATAGTTAACCGCAAGCCATATAAGTATCGGAAATACCAGGCGGCGCGGCTGTGGAAATTTTTCTCTGAAAGACATAGTTCACACTGACAGTATAATACTTTTAACGACAAAAAGCAACACGAAAGGGGAGAAGTCCCGTTAAACGAGCTTTCTTCCCATAAGAACACCCATAACAGAGGCCATCATAAGGCCTCTGGTCCAACCGCTTGAATCTCCGAGGCAGTGAAGTCCCGGAACATTCGTGTTGAGGTCGGTATCCATCTTTACTCTGTTGGAGTAGAATTTAAGCTCGGGAGAGTAAAGAAGAGTCTCATAGGATGCAAAGCCGGGAACGACATTGTCCATGGCCTTGATAAAGTTTATGATGTTGGTAAGGGTGCGGTAGGGCATTGCGGCAGTAATGTCGCCTGCGACGGCATCGGGCAGAGTGGGCTTGAGGTTGGATTCGCTGAGCTCCTTCTGCCAGGTACGCTTTCCGTCGAGAATATCGCCGAAGCGTTGCACCAGAATGTGACCGTTTGCGAGCATATTCGTCAGCTCGCCGACCTTTTGCGCATAGGCAATGGGCTGATTAAAGGGAGTGCTGAAGTTGTGCGAGCAAAGTATGGAAAGGTTCGTGTTATCCGACTTTCTTTCCTTATACGAATGTCCGTTTACAACAGCAAGGTCGTTGTCGTAATTTTCCTGGCTTACAAAGCCGCCAGGGTTCTGACAGAAGGTACGGACCTTGTTCTTGAAGGGTTTCGGATGTCCGATGAGCTTGGACTCATAGAGCACCTCGTTGACCTTTTCCATTACCTCGTTGCGAACCTCAACGCGGACGCCGATATCTACGGTGCCGGGAAGGTGGGCAATGTCATGCTCCGCGCAGAGCTTTTCAAGCCATTCGGCTCCTCTGCGTCCCGTTGCGATGACGGTGTGCTCGGCTCTGATCTCCTGAACATTTTCACCCTTATGATCGGTTATGATAACACCGCGGCATACACCGTCCTCAAGAATGAGGTTGTTGCACTCACGGGAGAATATCAGCTCAACGCCGTGCTGCTCAAGATATTTTTCGATTGCAAGGTAGAGATCCTGAGCCTTTTCGGTTCCGAGGTGACGAATGGGGCAGTCGACAAGCTTGAGTCCTGCCTGAATGGCTCTCTTGCGGATCTCCTTGACGGATTCGTAATCGCTTACGCCCTCGACATGAGTGTCGGCGCCGAATTCGAGATAAATCTTGTCGGTGTAATCGATGGTCTCCTGCACGAGCTCATCGCCCATAAGCTGGGGAAGATCTCCTCCGACCTCCGAGCTGAGTGAAAGCTTTCCGTCGGAAAAGGCACCTGCTCCCGAAAAGCCGGTGGTAATATGACAGTAGGGCTTGCAATTTACGCACTTTTTGGTCTTTGCCTTGGGGCATGAGCGGCTTTCGACCGGCTTACCCTTTTCGACAATGACGATCTTCTTTTCGGAGCCCTTTTTGATCATCTCAAGGGCGGTGAAAATTCCCGCAGGACCTGCTCCGATGATAACTACATCTGCTTTCATAATTTCTCCTCTTAATATATTAGAACTTTTGTAAACACTTTTTGTCGAGCGCTTTGGAATCACTCTGCCGAAAATACATATTCCGTTTCGGAGTGAAAATGCTCGCCCTTTTTGAGCAATATGCTCGGAAAATCGGGATTGTTGACTGCATCGTTGTAGCCCTGCGTTTCAAAGCAGAAGGCAGAATAATTGCGGCACCTCGGCCCCTTATGGTGAGGTATTGTCAGGCATTTGAGCACATAAAGCTGAAGCGCCGGACGGTCTGTGCGACAGGTCATTTTAATTCCCGTATATGGAGAATAGGCAACTGCGGCACATTCTCTGCCGTCATTGAGTATATAGCAATGGTCAAAGCCCTTGGCCCGACGCGTTGCGGCGAAGCGTGAGCCTATTCGCTCGCTGATTCTTACCGGTCTTCGCAGATCGAGCGGAGTGCCCGAAACCTTCGAAAGCTTTCCGGTCGGAATAAGCGCTTTGTCGTTGCACATAAAGCGATCCGCATTGACGGATACAGTATGCCTTGCGGCGGAAATTTCCGACGAGCAGCCGTGCAGATTGAAAAACGAGTGGTTGGTCGGATTGAAGGGAGTATCCGCATCCGATTCGGCCTCATAGGTAATCTTCAAAGCACCGCTGTCGGATATAGAATACTTGACCGAAAGTGTAAGCTGACCCGGAAAGCCGTCATCACCGTCGGGGCTGATATAGGTGAATTTTACCGCACCGTCCTCCGAGGTGTCGGCGGTAAAGAGTCTGCGGTCAAAGCCGACAGCACCGCCGTGCAGGGTGTTTCCGTACTCGTTTTTGAAAAGACTGTATTTCTTGCCGTTGAGCTCAAAGCTGCCGTTTTTGATTCTGTTGGCGACTCTGCCCACCGTAACACCGAAAAATCTTACAGCCGAGCCGACTCGATGCTCTGCCGAATCAACTCCGAGGAGTACATCAACCGGTCTTCGGTCGCGATCGGGCACCGTGAGTGACACGAGTGCCGCTCCGTAATCGGTGGCGGAAAAGGAATATTCACCCGAGCTTACCGTGTAAAGCGTTGCGGGTGCTCCGTTTGGACATTGGCTGTAGCTTGCTGCTGTAAGCATTATTTATCTCCGTTTACGGGGTGCTTTCTTTCAGTGCCGAAGGAGAAGGGAATGCTGTCTGCTCCGCCGAAGAGGCTCCAAAGCCATTTTGCGGACATCGGAAGCCATTCGGCTGCCCACTGCTCGTTTCTGTCGGTAAGGGCATTTCCGGTAGCCATTCCGTGACGGCCGTTTGTGAAAACATGCAGCTCAAAGGGTCTGTCATGAGCGGCCATTGCATTTGCAAAGCAGAGCGAATCCTCAACGGCAACGCCCTGATCCGAATAGGTATGGAAAATGAATGCGGGAGGAGTATGCTCGCCGACATTTTTCTCGGTATCAAGCAGCTCTACGGTCTTTTGAAGGTCACGACCTCTTGTGAGCCTCGGCACCTCGGAAACCATCCATGAGCGGGTATTGATAACGGGATAACCGAGCACGAGTGCGTTCGGGCGGTTTTCACCGTTAGCACAGTCGGAGGCCTCAGCAATTTCGGGATGATTCCAAAGGGTTCCGAGGGAGGCGGTCAAATGTCCGCCTGCGGAAAAGCCGCAAACAGCTATGCAATCCTCTCTGATGCCCCATTCCTCGGCATGCTCTCTTATGTATTTCATGGCAACCGAAAGCTCGGTGAGCGGAACGGGAAATACCGCCTCATCGCCGACGGTATACCTGAAAACGAAGGTGTTGAAGCCTGCACCGCTGTAAAAGGTAGCTATCGGATCGGCCTCTCTGTCGGAGCAGAAGATATACGCTCCGCCCGGGCAGACGACGACGGCAGGACGCTTTTTGAAGCCTGCAAGCTCTTTGGATTCCTCATAAAGGTAGCCCTTGAGCGAGCAACTCTCGGAAAAATTCTTTTCAATATATTTCATAACAGATCACCTTTCTGTATCATTATATAAGCCTTTAGCACTGCGGCCTGAGTTTTGGCATCCTTGATTTCACCCGAAAGTATCATATCCACGACCCTTTCAAGGGGGATTTGAACGGTGTTCAGAAATTCGTCACTGTCGGGATGGCTCTTGCCAAAGCCGAGTCCGGTTGCGGCAAACATATGTATTACCTCATCACAATAGCCGGGAGTGGGGTAGAGCACTCCGAGACTCGTGTAGCGCTCCGCAACGGCGCCCGTTTCCTCGCCGAGCTCTCGCTTTCCGCATTCAAGCGGATCCTCATCGCGGCTGTCGCGCTTGCCTGCGGGAATTTCGAGGGTTGCCTCCATATACGGATATCTGAACTGCTCCACTAAAATAATCATTCCGTCCTCGGTGATTGGAACAACCGAAACACCGCCCGGATGCTCGACTACCTCGCGGACTGCGCGGCTTCCGTCTGGCAGAATTGCAGTGTCCTTGCGGAGATTGATGATTTTTCCGGAGTAAAGGATGCTTTTTTCGGCGGTTTTCTCTTCTATTTTCACAATAAGCACCTCCGAACGAAAAAAGTCAAAAGGCATAAGCCTACAAAATATATTATAAAGCATTGTCGCGCCGATTTCAATGATTTAAATAAATAATATGCATATTATCGGGAGTGCGAGGAGGCTCGGAAGGCCTTTTTTTCGGCTGTCGGACAATTCGAATATTTTTCGCTGCAGGCTGTCTTGAATAA
>CAZDEI010000006.1:0-14173 GCA_964504325.1 uncultured Eubacteriales bacterium
AAGGCAGCCTATGAGGATACGATGACGCTTATCCTGCTTGCCGACGAGGAGGAGGATCTTTCTCTGCTTGAGGAGGTCACCGCAGGCGTCGACGGCTTTATACGGGAGCTTGAGGAGCAGCGGCTTTCCACCCTTTTGACGGGTGAATACGATGCAAAAAACGCAATTCTCACCTTTCATGCGGGCGCAGGCGGAACCGAGGCAATGGATTGGGTGCAGATGCTTGTCCGCATGTATGAGCATTGGGGAGAAAGACACGGCTATAAGGTTAATCTTGTCGACTTTCTTGACGGTGATGAGGCAGGCCTCAAGAGTGCTGTTCTGCTGATAGAGGGCGAAAACGCGTTCGGATACATGAAGGGTGAGATGGGAGTTCACCGACTTGTAAGAGTATCGCCCTTTGATTCCTCGGGAAGACGGCACACCTCCTTTGCTTCGCTTGAGGTAATGCCCGAGATCGACGACGATGTAGAGGTCGAGATCAGGGAGGAGGATTTAAAGGTTGATACCTATCGCTCCTCCGGCGCGGGTGGACAGCATGTCAACAAGACCGAATCCGCAATAAGAATAACCCATATTCCGACAGGAATCGTCGTTGCCTGCCAAAACGAGCGCAGTCAGCATCAGAACCGTGAAATGGCCATGAAAATGCTGAAATCCAAGCTCATAGAGATCAAGGAAAGAGAGCATCTCGATAAGATTGAGGATATCAAGGGCGTGCAAAAGGAAATCGCCTGGGGCTCTCAGATCCGTTCCTATGTATTTATGCCCTATACTCTCGCAAAGGATCACCGCACGGGCTTTGAATACGGAAATATCAATGCCGTAATGGACGGAGATATAGACGGCTTTATAAACGCTTATCTTAAGTCTCTCGTTCAGTAAGCGGATATACGGAGGCTCACCGTGGAGCTTTACAGAAAATATTTTGTGCCCTTTCCGACCCTCGTGTCGGGAGGGGTCGTTTTGAGAAAAATCAAAAAGCAGGACGCCGCCGAGCTGTATGATTACTGCCGAAGAGAGGAGTCCTGCAGATACTCCGAGTGGTATCGACATAAGGACAAAAGCGAAACCAAGGAATATATCGACGGCGTGCTGTCAAGCTACCGCAGGCAGGAGGGCTTTACCTTTGTCGTCACCGCCGACGGCGGAAGAGTAATAGGCACCGCAAGCTTTGCGGAGCTGTCGGAGAATTACCGTGTTGTCGAAATCGGCTACGGAATAAATTCCGATTTCTGGAGAAGAGGCTACGGCAGCGACACCGTGAGAGGACTTTGCTTCTTTGCTTTTACGGTAATGGGCGCAGAGCGGGTTTGGGCACGGGTGCTGCCTGAAAACACAGCCTCGACAAAGCTGCTTTCAGGGCTCGGCTTTAAGTATGAGGGCACCCACCGCAGAGAAATTCACCTAAAGGGTGCATGGCGAAGCGTGGCGGTATACTCAATGCTTCGTGAGGAGTACTCGCCCGATTCGGTTTTGTGTCTGCGGGGCAAGGAATAAAAAAAGACACCGTCTCACCTAAAGTGAGACGGTGTCTTTTGACTTTTTGTTCGGGATCAAAGGAAAAGGCTGATGGCGTTTGCGGCAAGCACAAGCACAAAGAAAACAACTGCAAGAATCTTAGTGTATTTTGCAAGCCTTCCGTCGGCGGTTCTGGCATCATTCCTGGACAGGAAAGTATCTGCCGCTCCCGAGACCGCGCTGCTTACTCCCGCGCGATTGCCCTTCTGAAAAAGGACTGCGACGATTATGGCCAACGAAACGATGAGCACGAGTGCTCCGACAATTATCTGTAGTACTTCCATACGGATACCTCCCTCTTAAATTAGTGGCACGGTAGTATGATAACACAACTGTGTGAAAAATGCAAGTTTTTTGTGAGCGTTTTGCTCGTCAGGAGCCGGTCAGCTCCTGTTAATATCTCCGTATTTCCCGTAATGCAGGATCTTGTGCAGCAAATATTCGCAGGGCACGCCGATGACAAGGCATATATTATATGACAGCAGCAGCGGCAGAGGAGGCATGAAAACGAGGCTCAGCAGCAGACAGCCGACCGTATAGGCGATATACCGAAGCACCGAAAAAACAATAATTCTTGCGCCGTCGGCATATTTTATGTGCCTGAAAATAATCGTTCGGTTTATCAACAGGTTAATTACCGCCGAGAGCAGGCCCACCGAGGGCAGGGTAATATGTAGATCTCTGTAGCCGATAAAAAAGGAAATCACGGTAATCGCGAGCTCGGCGACGATCAGAGAAATAAAGGAGGCAGTCGCACTTTTGAAGAGCCTTTTGTATATTCTCAGCGTGTCGGCAATCGGATCGAAATGAGAGGAGCTGTTGCCGTCTATATATACTGCCTCGATAGGCAGAGTGGTTATCGGAATTCTCTGCTTATCGGCCCAATAAAGCATGTTAAGCTCATAATCGTATTTGTCTCCGCCGACCTCGGTCAGCCAGGAGGCCTCTGATACCGCAAAGCCGCGCAGCCCCGACTGATTGTCGGTGAGATAGTGGCCGGTTAGTATTGTGTATATAAGACGGGAGAGCGTGTTGCCTATGCGTGAGCGAAAGGGCATATCCGACTTGAAGCGTCTTGTTGACAACACCATTCGGGCTCCGCCGCGTGTCAGCTCGTCCCGTACCCGCAGAATATCTTCGATACGGTGTTGACCGTCGGAGTCTGCGGTGATAAAATATGAGCAGTCGGGAAAATATTCCTTGAACGCGGAAATCCCCGTTTTGAGCGCGGCGCCCTTTCCGCGGTTGGTGTTGTGGGTGAGCACAACGGCAAAGGGCTGTGTACGGGCGAAAAATTCCTGGTACTCCTCGCCGCTTCCGTCGTCTATTACCAAAACGCCGAGTCCGTTGTCATGAAGCTCCGAGACAAGCTGAGGAAGCCTGTCATCCGGCTTATATGCGGGAACTATTGCTACTCCATCCATGCTGTAAACATTAACTCCTTGCTTTCATCCCGAACAAATCACCGTAAAAACGGAGGAACGGAAATGCTTTATATACCTAAAGATACAGCTGCAGTAATAAAGGAAAGTGATTACGCGGCAGTTTTTCCCGAAATCGAACGGGAGCTTGAGGGGTATGCGCATAAGGGCACCGTCGAGAGCTTCGACGGGCTGTCGCTGAATTATGAATATTACCTTGCGGAAAATGCCGTTGCATCAATCGTGGCGGTGCACGGCTTTACAGAATTTATAAGAAAATACCGTGAGGCGGCATATTATTTCTTAAATGCCGGCTACAATGTGTTTTTGTACGATCAAAGAGGTCATGGGCTGTCGGGCAGAGAGGTCGAGGAGCTTGAGCTTTGCCATATTGACAGCTTTGACAGCTATGTAAGGGATCTTGAATGCCTTATCGACAGGATTGTAAGACCCGCCTCAGACGCTCCGATATATCTGTTTTCTCATTCAATGGGCGGCGCGGTGTCACTGCTTTATTTGCAAAAGCACGGTGACGACATAAAAAAGGCGGTTCTCTCCTCACCGATGGTCTGTCCCCGTTTACACGGGCTGCCGAGGCTCGCACTGCAAAGAAGGGTATCGCGCGATGCCGCGGTCAAGGGATGGGCTGCGGCGTTCAGATACGCCTCCCACTTCGATCCCGAGGCCGATTTTCTTCAAAGCTCGGACGCCTCCCGTGAAAGATTTAAAATGAACCTTGAGCACAGGAAAAGCGACAGGCATTACCAAAATTCGACATCAACAAACGGTTGGATGCGCGAAAGCCTTACCGTCTACGACAGAATTATGAGAGACAACAGCACCCTTGAAATCGGCACGGAAATACTTATGCCGATCGCCGGCAAGGACACCGTTGTTCGCATATCTCCGCAGAAAAGACTTGCTCGGCGGCTTAAAAACGCAAACCTGCTTATGTTTAAGAGCTCAAAGCACACTGTGTTTCACGGCGATGACGGTCAAAACGAAAAATATTGGAAAAGCGTGCTTGATTTTTATTCGGCCTTGGAGGACTGAGGCTCTGCCTTTTTGCGCTTTTTGAGGGACATAAGACTCTTTATCGCGCCTGCGGCGAGCTCGGCCGTCTCGGACACGGCGGGAGCAGGACCTTTTCTTTCGGCACTGACGATCTTGACCCGACCGTCCCTTATCACAACAAAGCAGGAGGGATGAAGCTCAAGCTTTGCACCCGTGCCTGCGGGTGAGCTTCCGCTTTTGCCCTTCTTTGTCACAACATCGGCACCGCCTCCCGCAAAGCCCACCGAAACGGAGGATACGGGGAAAACCGTAGCACCGTCGGCGCTCATTGCATCACCCACCACCGAGCTCTCGGATGCGAGGGACGATATTCGGTCTGCAGTGAATGAAAGCACCTTTATCAGGGTGCTTTCATTGCTTATTGCCGTTTCCGTCTGCGGCCGACGGCCTGTTGCCTGCTTCTCCTGCACGGTCAAGCTCCCTCCTTGTATTGTCGATAATTATTTTTAGCAGTGCTCTCACAATGAAAATCAGCCGGACGGCTATGTGCATATCGAGAGCAAATTCCTTTTCGGCATTGTCGAAGCCGCAGCTCAGCCTTATGTCGAGCGGCTTTCCCACCGGCTTCATAGCGGTCGAAAGAAGTCCGACTGCGGGATATATCACCGCAGAGGCGGCACCGTAGTCCATGGCCGCTTCTGCGGCATCGGGCGCGGCGCAAACCGCCTTAACGGCAAGCCGTTTGAGCCGGCAGTATTTAAGAATCCAAAGCACTCTTCCGAAAAGTGAGCGCAGAACGGCGAGTACTCTTGAAACAACCTCGGCGGTTCCCCGGTCGGCGAGACCCTTTTTCAGCTCATCGATGCCGCCGAGCTCCTTTGCACCGAGTATGGAGGCGGCCGTTTTCAGGGCTGTGCCCTCGGGATCCGGCTTTTCTCCGAGGCGGAGAAGCAAAAGCCTTCCCGTAAGTGACAGCCCGAGCTCCTTATCATATTTAATGAAGACATGAAGCGGCAGGCAGAGGATCACCGTTATCAGCAGGAGAATTCCGCCCAGGACGGGCAGAAGCACAATGAAAAAGGTATTCATGTACACACTCCCTCCGTGACCCGTCTTTTAATCAAATCATATCATATATTCTGTGCAAATACAACTGCTTTACACCGTTTCGAGTGCAGTGGCCGTCAAGAGCCGAGGCTGCGCGCTACCTTTTGACCGCCTTAAGCTCCTCATACGGCTCTGGTGTCACGAAAAGGGTTTTCTGATTTGTGTAAATGACCATACCGGGACGCGCCCCCGAGGGCTTTTTTACATATCTTATCAGGGTGGTATCGACCGGAACCGAGGAGGAGCTGCGCGCCTTTGAATGATAGGCGGCGAGGCGAGCGGCGATCAGGATCGATTCCTCGTCGGGCTCCTTGCCGCGGCAGAGCAGCACCGCATGTGAGCCGTGAATATCCTTTGTGTGGAACCAGATATCGTTTTTGTCGGCGGTGTGCAGGGTCAGTCTGTCGTTCTCGAGATTGTTTCTGCCGACAAGCAGGGTGAAGCCGGAGGGCGTGAGATATTCGGCAGGGCCTGCAACGGTCTGCCTTGAACGGCTTTGTGTGCGGCGCCGGATATAGCCGGCCTCGGTCAGCTCCTCTCTGATCTCCTCAAGCAGCTGAAGAGTCTGTGCACGCGAAAGTGCCTCTTCAATGCTTTCGATATATACAAGCTCGGTGCGGCATTCCTCTATAAGTCCGCCGAGGATGCTTTTTGCCGACATGAGCTTTTTGTATTCCTTGAAATATTTTGCCGCATTTTCCGCAGGCGAGAGAGCAGGCTCAAGCGGAACACGCAGAAGAGCGGCATTTTCGTCGTAGTAATTGACAAGCTCCGCAAAGGGCATGCCTTTTTTTACGGCGTAGATGTTTGCCTTTATAAGCTCGCCGTAGATTCGGTATTTTTCGGCCTCGTCACAGCGTGCGAGATCGTGCTGCCTTGCCGCAAGCTTTCGTGTCAGTCGTGCCTTAAGGGTAGAGGTGAGCCTTGTAAGCTCACTTGCCCGAGAGGAGGCGATTTCATGCCGCTGCCTTGAGCGGAAGAAATCCTCGCACAGCGCACTTAAGGAGTCAAAGGACCTTGTCTCACAGTCCGCTCTTGAGGCGGAGAGGGGAAGCCATGAAAAATCCGCCGCCTTGCCGTCTCGAAGCATTTCGGTTGGCTCCGCGGGGGCGCGCAGGCGTGCCTGCAGCTCGGTAAAGATGCTCGTCAAAAGAGTCTTTCGGTCGGAAACGGAATCGAGCCTCACGGTCGGATCGGCCGTGAAGCGGCAAGCCGCCTCATGAGCGATTGCAGGTGAAATTCCAGCCGCAGTTGACAAAACAGCGCGCCAAAGCTCCTCACTTCTTGCCGAGGCGGCCTCTGCAAGAAGTGAGGGAGGGGTAGCGAGAGGGTCAAGCTTGCCCATCGGCTCGGGCGGACGGTAAAGAGCACCCGGCTGAATCATTCGGGAGCCGCTTTCTATATCGCTTCTTCTCAGGGAATCGACAATCCTGCCGTCATTCCCGACAAGCACGGCGTTTGTCGCGGCGGAAATCAGCTCCAGATACAGGGAATAATACACCGTATCGCCGAGCTCGTTAAAGCTGCGAAGCTTCAGACATATCACACGCTCAAAGCCCTCCGAGGAAAAGGAAACGACCCGTGCACCCGAAAGATGCTTTCTGAGCACGGTGCAAAAGCGAGGAGGAGCGGCCGGATTGTCGGGCACGGAATCGGCTATATAAGCACAGGGGCGTGACGAAAGATCGACAAGAAGCTTTTTCGTTCCGCCTTTTCCGCGCAAAAACAGCACCAGCACATCCGAGGAGGGCTGATGCAGCTTATCTGTCCTTGAATCCGCAATAAGCGGTGCAAGCTCTTCGGTGAGCTTGTAAATAAAGGTACCGTCAAATGGCATTTTGTTCAAGAGCTCCTTTTATCGCTTCGGCGGCATCAAGAAGCTCGTCAAGCGTTTTGCTCATGTCGGGGCGCAGGCGTATCCCCTCGGCTCTTTTCAGGAGCACTTCGTGCAGAGAGGTGAGCATTTGCCGTGACACCTCATCCGTGGGAGTGATTTTCCCGACCGTCGCCTCGTAAAGGGAAAGCTCGCGGCAGACCGCGCAATAGCGCACACTCATAACGGAGTACAGTCTGCCCGAATCGCGCACACAGCTTTCCTCCGTAATTTCAAAGCCGCTGCGGGCGAGAAAGCGCCGAAGCTCCTCGCTTGAGGACATCGACTGAAGTATAAGCAGCTTTTCCGGGTTGTACAGCCAGGGGGCGCTTTCTATGATATGTATCATTGAATCGCCGCCCATGCCTGCGATGACAACGGTGTCCGCCTCATCGGAGGAAACTGCCGAAAGGCCGTCGCAGAGCACCGTTCTGATTCCCTCGGCGCCGGCGGCGGCAATATTGCCCCTTGCGAGAGCAAGAGGCTTTTCCTTTATATCAGTGGCGACTGCGCTTGCCGCGATTCCTTCCTTAACAAGAAAGACGGGCAAATGGGCATGGTCGGTGCCGACATCCGCAACTCTTGAGCCGCGCGGAATTTTTTCGGCTATTTTCGCAAGTCTCGGAGACAGCATTTATTTGCCGAGAGCCTCATTAAGACCGTCAACGAATTCGTCGGCATCGTGTCCGTGTACCTCGCAGGCCATCTCGACCGATTCGCCCCTTGCACTCGGGCAGCCGAGGCAGTGCATGCCCATTTCGAGGAAGAAGGGAGCAAGCTCGGGATGTGCATCGAGAATATCGCCGATTATCATGTCCTTGGTTATCATTATAATTTCTCCTTTTTCTTTTACATTATTTTGCCCGCGGAGGCGGGAAATATTTTACAGCTCGTTTCTGCCCTCAAGGGCGCGTGCGAGTGTGACCTCATCCGCATATTCGAGATCGCCGCCTACGGGAATACCGTAGGCAAGTCGGGTGACTCTTATGCCGAGCGGCTTTACAAGCCTTGAAATGTAGCTTGCGGTGGTCTCACCCTCAACGGTTGGATCTGTTGCGATTATGATTTCCTTTACGGTGTCATCCGACAGGCGTGTCATAAGCTCCTTTATGCGAAGACGGTCGGGGCCTATGCCGTCAATGGGTGAAATGGCGCCGTGAAGCACATGGTAAAGACCGTTGTATTCACGCATGCGTTCAAAGGCAATAACATCCTGCGGCTGCTCTACAACGCATATGACCGAGGCGTCCCTCGAGGGGGAGGAGCAGACCGAGCAAAGCTCGGAATCCGTAAGATTCTGACAGCATTTACAGTATTTGATCGTTTTTCTCGC
The DNA here is from genome assembly GCA_964504325.1 of uncultured Eubacteriales bacterium. Lineage (GTDB taxonomy): Bacteria > Bacillota > Clostridia > Oscillospirales > Acutalibacteraceae > RGIG7384. The sequence goes on from CAZDEI010000006.1 coordinate 8,270, forward strand.
GATGAGCATGGCATCGGCAAAGCTCTCTGCCACCTTGCTGTCGGAGGTGAGAATGTGCATTGCGAGCCGAGAGGCCGTTTTTCTTCCGATGCCGGGCAGAGCCGCAAAGCAATCGGTAAGGCGCTCAAGCGAGGGAACCGTGTAAGCCATTTACCCTTTCCTCTCAGAAAAGTCCCGGAAGATTGAGTCCGCCGGTTATGGCGCTCATTTTCTCCTCGTAGTCGGCGGCCGCGCGGCCGATGGCATCGTTCACCGCCACGCAGAGAAGATCCTCAAGCATTTCGATATCGTCGGGATCGGCAAGCTCGGGAGCGATCGAAATGCTCTTGACCGTGTGCTTTCCGTCCACCGTGACCTTTATCTGACCGCTCGAGGCTGAGCCCTCGTACTCGGTCTCCTCAAGCTTGGACTGCATGGTCTGCATGTCCTCCTGAGCCTTTTGCACCTGCTGCAGCATTGCGGCGCGTGACTGTCCGCCTGCGCCGGGAATTCTTGCTTTCATTTTCAGTATCTCCGTTTCGGTTTATTTGTTTTATCAGTGGCGTTTGCCGCCGTATCAGCCTTTTCCGGGCACCCCGTTTTCCCTGAGCCTGCCCGTAATCACTCCGAGAAGATCGCTTTTGGAGTCGTTGCCGTCAGCCTTGTAGGGCCCGAGCTTGAACTGTCTGCCCGTGATCTCGTGCGCGGCGTTTCGGATGTGATCCTTATAGAGATTGTGACCCATAAGCTTTAAGAATTGCTCGTTTTTGCAGTCGATCAGCAGAAAATCTCCCCTTATATACGCCTTGCTTCCGCCGAGATAGCCTATCAGGAGCGGACAGCTTGCGGAAAGCAGCTTGAGCACCTTGCTCCATTCGGGGAAGGGTCTTTCCTCGGCCGCGGAATCGCCTGCGCCGAGAGGGGCAGAGGGCTTCGCCCGAGCCGGAGCCGTTTTTTCGGGCTCGACAGGCGGAGCGTCACTGTCCGAGAGCTCAAGCGAGGGAGTATCCTCGGACTCGACCGTGAGCGGAGCCGGGACGGCTTCTTGCTCACGGTCCGCGGGAGCGGGCTCGGTCGGTGTCGGCAGAGGTGCGATCGTCGCGGGGGAGGCGGACAAATAATTCAGCTTGTATTCAAGCCGCTCAAGCCTTGCTGCGAGTGCCTCTCGGTCGTCGCAGAGCTCGGGACTGCAAAGCTTTATGAGAGCCGTTTCAAGCTCGGCACGCCTGTTTGAGGAGGTCATTCTGTTAAGCGCATCGCCGAGAACCCGAACGGCAAGCATAAGGGCCGACGGAGTAAAGCGCGCCGACTGAGCTCTGTATTTTTCAAGCTCCGAGGCGGTGCAGACGACCAGCCCCTTGGTGTTCTTTACGGTTTTGACTATCAAAAGATCCCTGAAATGCGAAATGAGATCGCTGCAAAGACGCTGCATGTCTATGCCGTCACGGCGAAGCCCGTCGGTCACCGAAAGCACGGCTCCCGTGTCCTCGGAGGCAATGCCGTCGCACAGCTCGAAAAGGCGCTCCCTTCCGGCAACGGCGCAGGCGCTGTGAACCACCGCTTCATCGACGCTTTCCGAATATGCCGCACAAAGATCAAGCATGGAAAGTGCGTCTCTCATTCCGCCGTCACAAAGCTCGGAGATGAGCTCTGCGGCACCGTCGGTAAGGCCGAAGCCCTCGCTTTCCGCCACGAATTTAAGTCGGGCGGCGATGACCTCGGGAGCTATTCTGTGAAAATCGTAGCGCTGACAGCGCGATACAACGGTTGCGGGGAGTTTGTGCACCTCTGTGGTCGCCAAAATGAATATCGCATGTGCAGGCGGCTCCTCAATCGTTTTTAAAAGCGCATTAAAGGCGCCGGAGGAAAGCATATGAACCTCGTCAATTATATAAACGCGGTATTTCGAGGAGGCGGGCGCAAAGTTGACGTTTGCTCTGAGCTCTCTTATGTCATTAACGCTGTTGTTGGAGGCGGCGTCGATCTCGGTTATGTCGAGATTCTCCTCGGCCTCGGCAAGCAGACAGGCCTCGCACCTGCAGCAGGCATCTCCGTTTTCGGGAGAAAGGCAGTTTACGGCCTTGGCAAGGATCTTGGCACAGCTTGTTTTTCCCGTTCCGCGTGAGCCGGTGAAAAGATAGGCGTGTGAAACGGTTCCGTTTTTCAGCTGATTTACAAGTGTGGCGGTCACATGCTCCTGACCGCAGACCTCCGCAAAGCGTGTCGGACGGTATTTTCTGTAAAGTGCGCGGTACATTGCCGCTCCTTTCCGAGAGATGGGGCTCTCTTGTCGGATCTTGCCGAAAAATATAATGTGCCCTTGAGCGCACGAACAGCCGGGTTGCTGCGGCACACGGGAAAGTCCGCTTAATGCTGCTCGGTTCCCCGCCTGACATGGTTCACGGCATCCCGTCGCACAGGTCCTGCCGTTCGCACGCTCAAGGGCACATATTCGGACTGTCGTCCGTAAGAGATATTATACAACAAACCGCAATTAAAAACAACAGATTTTTTCTCTGTTTTAAAAATGTATTGTATATAAGCGAAAAATTTGATAAAATAAAACACAAAGAGGACACCGCCCCGAGCAAATTCACCCGTAATGGGCTTCGGTCGGGACGGCGGCACCCACCCGAGATCTCTCGGGCGACCGTCACTTTTCGGAGGCCTGACGAAAAACACATGGAAATATGGGATATATACGATCGGGGCGGAAGACCCACGGGCAGAACCGTGTCGCGCCGCTGCTCGATACTCAGAAGGGGTGAGTATCACCTTGTCGTTCATATATGGATAACCGACGGCAGGGGAAACACCCTGATTCAAAGAAGAAGCGATTCAAGACCCTTTATGCCGGGAGTTTGGGCTGCCACGGGCGGTGCCGCGGTCTCGGGCGAGGGCTCATCTCTTGCGGCGGCGAGAGAGCTTCGCGAGGAGCTCGGCATACAAAAGGCTCCCGAGGAGCTTAAGCTTCTGCGCAGAATAACGAGAAGAAATTCCTTTGTCGATGTCTATTTCACCCGCGCGGCGGTAAGGGTGGACCGTCTGTCGCTTCAGCGGGAGGAGGTCGCCGAGGCTCGCTGGGTATCGGCGGAATCTCTTAAAAGAATGATAATCAAGGGAAGCTTTCACGATTACGGCAGGGAATATTTTGAGACTGTCTTTGCCGAACTCAAAAAGGAACAGGTAAAAGCAAATGAGCAAGCAACTTGAAGGAAAGACCTGTCAGGCCTGTCACGCCTATCTTTTCGAGGATGACGATATAGTGGTATGCCCCGACTGCGGAGCACCCTATCACAGGGAATGCTACAGGGAGGCAGGACACTGTCTGCTCGAAAGATATCACGGCACAGAGCTTGAATATGACAAGGAGCAGAAGAGAAGGGAAGAGGCCGCAAGCCGTGAGAGGGATGTCGGTCTGACCTGCCCGAGCTGCGGCAGAGTCACGCACGAAAGGGCCGATTATTGCCCCTATTGCGGAAAAGGCATGAGCGGCAGAGACGGCGGCGCAGCAGGCACACGCTCGGGTGCTCCCGGCGGAATGCCGATGTACGGCTTTATGCCCTACGATCCCTGCGGCGGAGTCCCCAAGGATACCGTTATCGAGGACGGAGTGACGGCTGCCGAGGCGGCGGCCTATATAGGTCCGCGCTCGCCGAGATATGTGCCGCGACTTGCCTCCAAGAGAAGGGTAATGTGGAATTGGGCAGCCTTTATATGCCCCTCCGCATGGTTTGCCTACAGAAAGCAGTATTCCCTGGCGATAGTCACCTTTATTGCCTTTCTCGCCGCAACGGTCTGCTCGGTGCCTCTTTATTCGGAGCTTTTGGCGGCGATTCAAAACGCCCCAACCACGGCAGAGGATATGAGTCTTATACTCACCGAGGCGGCTATGAGAGCACCGCTCTCTGCCACGCTGCTTTCCGCACTCTCGGCGCTGATAACGGCGGCAACCTCCGTGCTCAGCGGACTTTTCGGCGAGCGAGCCTACTGCTCACTTGTGCTGAAAAGGACAGCCGAGCTCAAGGCCGGCTATGAGGGTGATGAGCTTTACCGCTATCTTGCCGTCAAGGGCGGCGTCAACTTCTGGCTTTTCGCACTTCTGCTTATTATTTGCTTTAACGGCAATGCGATAACAGAGCTGCTGTGTACATTATTCTGAAAGGAACGAATGCTTTATGAGTAAGATCTGCAACACCTGCGGTGCCGAAAACAGTGAGGATTATAAATTTTGCATAGCCTGCGGAAATCCTCTTTCGGAGCAGGGCATACCTGCCGTAATAAGCTCCGAGGAAAAAACGGCCGAGGAGCCTCTCTCGGGAGACACCCTTTACGGTCTGCCCGCAGAGGAGGTGGCTTCCTTCACGGGAGGTAAGGACAGTCGAATGTACTCAAAGCTCGTAAAGGCCGAAAGTGAGGGAAAGCTCGGCGGCTGGAACTGGCCCGTATTCTTTTTCGGAGTGCTCGCCGGAATGCCCTTTATCTGGTTCTTTTACAGAAAGCTTTACAAGGTCGGAGCTATACTGCTTGCGGTAAGCCTTGCCGTTTACATGACTGCGGCAATATCAGTCTTCGCCTTTTACGATTCCGCGTTTTTGAAGCCCTTTTCAGCCCTCATTAAGTCTCATCCCGAGCTGATGGAGGATACGGATATACGCATTTCGGATGACGATGTCTCCTTCAACTTTAATTACGACTACGCCGACGGGACGCCCTCAGGCGGAGCCGACTCCGCCGACGAATATACAGCCGAGCTCGTAAATGCTTGGACTGATGAGGCAGGCAGCATAATTTTGTCGCTCGTGCTCGTGCTGCTTTCCTCGATTGCACAGTTCACTGTCGGAATGATTATGTCTGCAAAGGCCAATTCAATTTATATATCACACATGCACAAAAACGATCGTCGGCTTCGCGAGCTCGGCGGCGGAATGCTTCCCGAATACGAGTTCGCAAAATGCTGCGGTACCAACAAGGGGCTTGCGATAGGCCTCGGAATAGCGGTAGCCGTTATTGTCCTGCTGACGGTTGAGGTATCGGCGATTTATATCTGCTTCAAATTCGTTGCCGAAATAGGTTTCGGCACCTCGGCATGGAGGTAAGAGCGAAAAATGAAAATCAAAAAGGCTGTCATCCCTGCGGCGGGACTCGGAACAAGAGTACTTCCCGTCTCCAAGGCCATGCCGAAGGAAATGCTGAATATCGTCGATAAGCCGGCGATACAGTATATCGTGGAGGAGGCGGTTGCCGCCGGTATAACCGACATACTCATAATTACAAACCGCGGAAAGGGCGTAATAGAGGATCACTTCGATCATTCCTTTGAGCTTGAATCGGTGCTTGAGGCAAAGGGAAGGACCGCAATGCTTGAGGAGGTCAGGAAATGCGCCTCACTTGCGAATATTTATTTCCTGCGTCAAAGGGAAACGGGCGGACTCGGCCATGCCGTGCTCTGTGCCGAGGAATTCGTTTCGGGCGAGCCCTTTGCGGTGCTTTACGGCGATGATGTGATAATAGGCGAGGATCCCGCCGTGGGTCAGCTTATCAGAGCCTACGAAAAGCACGGAAGGGGAGTTGTCGGAATCAAGGAGGTAACTCCCGAGCAGATAACCAAATACAGCTCCATGAAGCTTGAGCCCTTGGAGGACGGCTGCTATTCTGTTACCGATATGATCGAAAAGCCTGCTCCCGGTGAGGAATTTTCAATGTTCTCAATTCTCGGAAGATGCGTGCTCGAGCCGGACATCTTCGAGGTGCTGAAGCGCACTCCGAAGGGCGCAGGCGGTGAGCTTCAGCTTACCGATGCCATGAAGGCGGTCGCAAGGGAAAGGGGCATGATAGGCGTGGATTTCACCGGAAGCCGCTACGACATGGGCAATAAATTCGGAATAATCAAGGCGAATATCGAGGTGGGTCTCTCCCATCCAG
>CAZDEI010000007.1:0-9821 GCA_964504325.1 uncultured Eubacteriales bacterium
ATACATATGTGTGCAATTGCGTTTGCACGGCAAAGAGGTGCTGTGAAATGTTCGATACCGCAAAAAAGCGTAAGCCGTTCGAGGGCAAGCTGTGGCTGTCCTCGCCTACCATGTATCCCGATTCCATGAAATATGTGAATGAGGCCTACGAAACCAATTGGATGTCTACCGTCGGCGCGAATATCAATGAGGCCGAGCGGCTTATCGCCGAAAAGGTCGGCTGTAAGCATGCCGTGGCTCTTTCCTGCGGCACAGCCGCTCTGCATCTTGCCGTAAGGCTGGCCGGTGAGGCTGTCTACGGAAAGCCGAGCCCCGGTGAGGGTGCTCTTAAGGGTCGCCTTGTTGCGGCAAGTGATATGACCTTTGATGCCACCGTGAATCCGATTCTTTATGAGGGTGGAATCCCCGTTTTCATCGATACCGAATACGACACCTGGAATATGGACCCCGTTGCCCTCGAAAGAGCGTTTGAGCTGTATCCCGAGCTTCGAGTGGTCGTTACCGCACATCTTTACGGAACTCCCGGAAAAATCGATGAGCTGCGCGAGGTATGCGACCGACACGGTGCCGTTATTGTTGAGGATGCAGCCGAATCCCTCGGTGCGACCTATAAGGGTGTGCAAACGGGCACCTTCGGAGCTTATAATGCCATTTCCTTTAACGGAAACAAGATAATTACGGGCTCGTCGGGCGGAATGCTTTTGACCGACAGCAGGGACGCTGCCGAAAAGGCGCGAAAATGGTCGACACAGTCGAGGGAGCGCGCTCCGTGGTATCAGCATGAGGAGCTCGGCTACAATTACCGTATGAGCAATGTTATCGCGGGCGTCGTTCGCGGTCAGATACCGCATTTGGAGGAGCACATCGCACAGAAAAAGGCGATATATCTGCGCTATCTGGAGGGACTTAAGGGACTTCCGGTGCAGCTGAACCCCTGTGATTTCGAAAGCAGCGAGCCTAACTTTTGGCTGAGCTGTATGATAATTGACAAGGATGCCATGTGCAGACAGGTCAGGGGCGAGAGCGAGGCTCTTTTCGTCGCCGAGCACGGCAAGAGCTGCCCGACCGAGATACTTGAGGCACTTGCCTCGATAAATGCCGAGGGTAGACCGATCTGGAAGCCCATGCACCTGCAGCCGATATATCGAATGAATCCCTTTGTGGTTCGTGACGGCAGCGGAAGAGCTCGCACGAACGCTTATATAGAGGGCGGCTGTACCGATGTCGGCGCCGATATCTTCGAGAGGGGACTCTGCCTGCCGAGCGACAATAAAATGACTCCGGAGGAGCAGGCTCGAGTGATAGAGGTTATCCGCAGCTGCTTTGATTGAGTAAGGGGTAAATATGTACGCGAAATTTTTCAAACGGATTTTCGATTTTATTCTTTCACTTGCGGCCTTGCTGCTGCTTTCACCCCTGCTGTTAATACTCACGGCGGTCGGCGCCGCGGCAATGAGGGGAAACCCCTTCTTTCTGCAGCCGCGTCCCGGGAAAAAGGATAAAGGCGGCAAAGAGGTGATATTCGGCCTTGTGAAATTCCGCACCATGTCAAACGCACGGGATAAGGACGGTCGACTCCTGCCGGATGCCGAGAGGCTGAATGGCTACGGTCGCTTCCTCAGAAGCACCTCGCTTGACGAGCTGCCCGAGCTGCTGAATATCCTGAAGGGCGATATGGCCGTTGTGGGCCCGAGACCTCAGCTTGTGAGAGATATGACCTTTATGACCGAGGAGCAGAGAGCTCGCCATACCGTGCGGCCTGGTCTTACCGGCCTGGCGCAGGTCAGCGGGCGCAACAGCATTACCTGGGAGCAGAAGCTGAGCTACGATTTGCAGTACATAAATCGCGGAATCACCGCACGGGGCGATATCGGAATAATATTCAAAACGGTCGGCAAGGTTTTACGACGCAGTGATACCGTCCGTGACGGCACCGCCTCGGACATCGACCTCGGCGATTGGCTGCTGCTCCGCGGCTCCGTCGACCGAGCAACCTATGATGAAAAGCAGGAAGAGGCAAAGCAATTAGTAAACACTTAATGTCGGAGAGGCTCAGTATACCTCCCTCCGATACCGGAAACGAATGGTGGGGCTTTAATGGAAAAATTGAAATTTTCAGTTTCAATGTGTGTCTACGAAAAGGACAATCCCGAGCATTTTAAGACAGCAGTCGACAGTATTTTAAGACAAACCGTGCCTCCCGAGGAGGTGGTTTTGGTGGTGGACGGTCCCGTGCCGCCGGAGCTCGGTAAGGTTATCTCCGATTTTGAGCAGACCGAGGTGTTTACCGTTTTAAGGTTAAAGGAAAATCAGGGTCATGGAAACGCAAGAAGGGTCGGGCTTGCTGCCTGTAAAAATGAGCTTGTTGCCATAATGGATGCCGATGATATAAGTGTCCCCGACCGCTTTGAAAAGCAGCTGAAGCTCTTTTCCGAAAATGACAGCCTTTCAATCGTCGGCGGAAACATAACCGAATTCATAGATGAGCCGCAAAATATCATAGGCAAGCGTGTCGTCCCCACGGGTGATTACGAAATAAAGGAATACTTAAAAGCTCGTTGTCCGATGAATTTAGTTACGGTTATGTTTAAAAAATCCGCGGTCGATGAGGTCGGCGGCTTTATCGATTGGTACTGTGAAGAGGACTATTATTTGTGGGTCAGAATGACCTTGGCGGGCATGCGCTTTGCCAATACCGAGGAGACACTTGTGAATGTCAGGGTCGGCTCCGACATGTATCGTAGGCGCGGCGGAGTTAAATATTTCAAAAGTGAGCTTGGTCTGCAGAAATACATGCTTAAAAATAAGGTTATCGGATTCGGAACATATACTTTCAATGTCACCAAAAGACTGATAGTTCAGGTCTTATTGCCCAACCGTGTGCGTGGCTGGGTATTCAAAAAATTTGCAAGAAGGTCGGTGTGAGAATGTCAATGGAAAAAAGGTATCATGTCGGCTACACAACGGGTGTGTTCGATATGTTCCATATAGGTCATTTGAACATTTTGGAAAGAGCAAAGGCACAGTGTGAAACCCTGATAGTCGGTGTCACAACCGATGAGCTTTGTTACAAAAGGAAAAACAAATATCCGATTATTTGCGAAAGGGATCGCGTAAGAATCGTGGAAGCCATCCGTTATGTCGACAGGGTGGTTCTGCAGACGGATATGGATAAGCTCGGTGCGGTAAGCCGCCTCGGCTGCGATGCCGTTTTTGTCGGCAGTGATTGGAAGGGCTCTCCGTCATGGAATGAGTATGAACGCGAGCTTGCAGGGCTTGGCTGCAGTGTGGTCTATTTGGATCATACAGACGGTATTTCTTCAACCATTCTGCGTGACAGATTGAACGAGAATGAAGGCTCGAAAATATTGTCCGATTCTGCCGCAGACTGATTTATACGATCTTAATTAACAGAGAAAAGAGTGCGTTATGCAAGCAGTTCGTGAAGTACAGGAAAAGATACTTGATATAATGAGGTATATAGATAAGCTATGCCGCGAAAACGGAATTGTTTATTATATCATGGGCGGCACGGCCTTGGGCGCCGTGAGGCACGGAGGCTTTATACCGTGGGATGACGATCTCGATATTTTCATGACTCCCTCCGAGTATGAAAAATTCAAGCTTGCCTTTGAAAAGGCAAGCAGCGAAGGCTTTGTGCTTCAGGAGTGGAAGACAACTCCCGATTATTTGGAATATGCCAAGGTGAGGATGAACGGCACAACCTTTATTGAGCAAGGCTTTAAGGATCGTAAGGACATGCACCAGGGCATTTATGTTGATATTATGATACTTCACAAGGTGCCGGAAAGCTCACTTACACAAAGGCTTGTTTATTACAAGTCGAAATATGTCACCCTTTATGCACTTTCCGAGAGAAATTGGCAGCCCAAGACAGCTCTTCAAAGAGCGGCATTGACAGCCCTGAGGCTTATTCCCAACAGGTGGCTTGTAAAGCACTGCTATAAGCATATTTATAAATATGACAGCATGACCGAAAACTATAAATACTGCTATTGGATAACTCCCGCCAAATTCAAAAACGGTCTGTTTGACCGAAGCTTCTTTGAAGGCCCTGTCGATATACCCTTTGAGGATACGCATCTGATGGGAAGTGAAAAAATCAAGGAGTATCTTGAATACCGTTACGGCGATTATATGAAGCTCCCCTCGGAGGAGGCAAGAAGGGCCGCCGTACATGCCTGTATCTATGATACCGAAAGGGATTATAAGGAATATATATCATGAAGGATATCGAAAGCTTTGAAATTTTGGCGGTGACAATGCACCAAACCGATTTTTCCAAGCTGCATGAAATGAATGTTCGTTCGAATATCGTCCTCGCCAATCAGTGCGATCGAACGGCATATGAAGAATGCGAGCTTGACGGTCACACGGCAAAAATGATATTCACCGAAACTCGCGGTGTCGGTATAAACCGAAATATAGCACTTATGTATGCCTCGGCGGATATTTGTCTTTTCGCCGATGACGATGTGACATATGTCGGTGATATGGAGGAGCGTGTCCTATCCGAATTCAAGGCACACCCCGATGCCGATATTATTATTTTTAACTTAGATACCGATTCGGAGCGCAAGCAAATCAAATATACCAAAACAAAAAAATGCGGCTGCTTCACGAGAATGCCATGGGGAGCGGTGAGAATTGCCTTCAGGCTTGATTCGGTCAGAAAAGCAAACCTGTGGTTCACCTCCTTCTTCGGCGGAGGCTGTGTCTTTCCTTCGGGAGAGGACAGTATGTGGCTTGCAGAGGCCAAAAGGCGCGGACTGACTTTTTATGTTTCTAAGGAATCACTCGGAAAAATTTCAATGGAAAGCTCCTCTTGGTTCAGCGGCTATAACGAAAGCTTTTTTTACGGCAAGGGAGCCTACTGTGCATGTGTTCATCCGCATACGTTTTTTATCTGGAGCCGTTATTATGCTCTCAGATACCGAGGTAAGGGTAATTTGAAGCTTCGGGACAAGCTGAGCTGGATAAAAAACGGAAAAGCGGGCTTTAAGCAGAGCGTAAGCTATGATGATTTTTTGAAAGGATGACCTTAAATGCCGAAAATAATTATAACCGCTGACGATTACGGAATGTGCAGCGAGGTCAACAGAGCTATTGACGAGGGAATAGAAAACGGCATTATAACAACAACTAATGTTATGACCAATATGGCGGCACTTTCCGAGGCGGCAGACCTGCGAGAGAGATATCCGCGATTGAGTATAGGCTTACACTGGAACGTAACCACGGGAAGACCGGTTTCTCCCCCCCCTGAGGTGCCTACGCTGGTTGATGAAAACGGTGTCTTTTGGAGTGTTACGGTATTCAAAAAAAGATATAACAAGGGGCTTATTGCTCGGTCGGAGCTCGAAAGAGAGCTTGATGCGCAGTACAGGCTTTTCGAAGCAAGCTGCGGACATCCCGATTATTGGAATACACATGAAAACTGTTCGCTCTGCCCTAAGGCCTTCAAGGTGTTTTCCGCCACTGCGAAAAAGCACGGCATAATCGCAACAAGAACCTTTCAAAGAGTATATTACGATAAGATAAACCTCGGAATCAAAAGAGAGCTCCGCGAGCTTTTGGTGAAATGCTTTTTTGAAATATGGTTCACCCGAATTCGCAGGGATTTCAAAATGCCGAGTGCAAGGGTGGTTCGGTTTGGAAAGCGGAGCAAGCTTGAGGGAGACTATTTGATGAACGCCCTGCTGAAGGACGGTAGAGATATGATTGAGGTTGTGGTTCATCCGGCAACAACTGCCGACAGCCCTTATTTCGGCAATATTTCCGAAGAGCGAGTCAATGAATACAGGCTTGTTACCTCAAGGGAGATAAAAGAAAAATACATACAACACGGCTTTGAGCTTGTCGGCTTTGAAGAATTGTAAAAACAGGAGATAATCGGTGGATTTTGATATTTTGTTTATCGGAAAGCTGTTTCCTAAGGAAAAGGAAGCGGAAATTAAGGCAAAGATGAAGACAGGCATGGAGGATGCCGCAAACGCGCTTCAATGGAATATCATAAACGGCATTGATGCCAACGGCGGAACTGTAAAAATACTCGACTATCTGCCCGTAGACAGCTATCCGAACGGCTATACCGACAGAAAAATCGAGGAATATGTTTTTCAGCACAGCGACAGCTACAGGTCAGACGATAAGATAGTCGCCTGCACAAATCTGTCTATCGTTAAGCAGTTTTTCAATTTAAGGCCCTTCAAAAGGGAAGTAAAAAAATGGCTGAAAAGCGGCGACCCTTCAAAAAAGGTGGTTGCGGTATATACCGCCTCTACGCTTTTTCTTTCGCTCTGTAAATATGTAAAGCGGCTGAAGCCCGAAATCGCGACCTGCTGCATTATAGCGGATCTGCCCGAATTTTCGAGTGCCCGCGAGCTGCACGGTGCGGCAAGGCTTTTCAATGTATACAAAACAAAAAAATGCGCCGCGCTGTATAAGCATATAGACGGCTTTGTGCTGCTCACGGAGCAGATGGCGGAAAGACTTTCCGTAAGGGTGCCCTTTACCGTTGTGGAGGGCATTGCACCGTCGGAGGGGCTTGAAACCGATCCCTCGGTCGCAAGCAGCCTCGCGGGTAAAAAATTCATTTTCTATTCGGGAACCCTGAATTATAAATTCGGCATAGGCACGCTGCTTGAGGCCTTTTCAAGACTTGACGATCCCGAGCTCATGCTTGTTATTTGCGGCTTCGGTGAGGCGGAGGAGCTTATCAAAGGCACTCACGATGACCGAATTGTATTTTTGGGTAGGCTTGACCGTAAGCAGGTGCTTGCGATTCAGTGCGAGGCTACGGTGCTTGTAAATCCGCGGCAAAACAACGAGGAGTTTACAAAATACTCCTTTCCGTCAAAGACAATGGAATATTTGGCCTCGGGTGCTCCGCTTGTCGCGTATAAGCTGGACGGCATTCCGGATGAATACGATGAGTATATAAAATATGTTCCCGATGATTCGGCTGAGACCCTTGCAGCCGTTTTGAAAAGCGTTTGTGAGCTTTCGGATGAGGAGCGCCGAGCAATCGGCGAGAGAGCAAGAAGCTTCGTTCTCAGGGGAAAAACCGCGGTTCCCCAAGCCGTGAAAATACTTGAGCTTATCAAAAAAATAACAAACAAAGAGCAGGAGATGCGATAATGGAAAGAACAGTCGGCTTATATCAGCAGTCGAACAGTCGCGGCTTTGCCGAGGCGACCTTCCGTCTGCTGATCGCGGTGCTTTGGACGCAGAGCACCGTGCTGACCTTTGTTCTGCAGATAATAAAAAGACTGCCCGTGATCGGTCAGCTTTACGGCTATGTCTTACCGACGGCCATTGTGCTGCTCACGGCCTTTTCGCTGCCACTTATGCTGAAAAGGCTGCGCGTTATCGATTTTATTTTTTATTTTGCCTGTGCGGCCTTGGTGCTGCTGACGGTGGTGCTCTGTCCCGAAAACGCCGTGTATATAAGGCCGGAGCTGTGGCGAATTCTCGGCACAGTCCTGCCGATGCTTTTTATAGGCGTTTCCTATGCTCACGAGCTCTCGAAAAAGGATCTTTTCTGGGCTTCTCTTTTGGGTGTTGCGGCGGTTTTCGCCTATCAGCTTTATTATATCGGGTCGGGGCGCAGGCTCAGCAACGACAATATGGACATGGCCTATCATCTGCTTCCGAGCGTTATGTATCTCATATATTGGGCGCTCGAGAGAAAAAAGGCGAGGTACTGGCTTATCTCCGTTCTGTCGACTCTCATGCTCTTTCTGTTCGGTACGAGGGGACCCGTTGTTGCGGCCGTGCTCTTTATGCTTGTCGGAATATTCTTAAATATTCTGCGCAAGAGCTCGCCGGTCACGGTGATCTTCTCACTTGCGCTTTTCGCGGCGATAATTGCCGTTTTGTGCTCGGGCGATATTCTTGTAAGCGCGGCAAAACACCTTTCCGAGCTGTTTGAGGATATAGGCTTCAGCACCCGTGTTTTCGACAGGTTTATTGATGGCGAAATGGCCAAAAGCAACAGCAGAGAGCGCCTTTATGCCGCAGTCGGCGAGGCGATCGCTCAAAGGCCGCTCTTCGGCTACGGGCTCATGGGTGACCGCCTGACGGTAGGCTTTTATGTGCATAATATTTTTCTTGAGCTTTGGAGCCACTTCGGTGTGATATTCGGAACGGCGGCCTCGGCCGCCCTGCTCGGAATTCCGATGGCTGCGCTTGTCAGGGTAAAAAGGACAGAGCTGTTTAATTTTGTGCTTATGCTGCTTTGTACCGTCTTTGTAAAGCTGATGTTCACCGGCTCATATCTTTTTGAGGGAAATCTCTTTTTCCTTTTGGGCATCGGTGTGAGCATTTTAAGAAGCAGAACAAAAAACGACATTATTTGACAGGGGGGCGACCTCAATGAGGATTGCACAGCTTAATATGGTGCATTACGGAAGCACGGGTAAAATAATGCTTCAAATAGCCGAGACCGCCCGTTCCTCGGGGCACGAGGTGCTCACCTGCTCAACGGTCCCCTTCGGAATCGGCGGCAGGCTCGCTTTGCCGGAGATAAGGGAGCATTATATTTGGGGCTCCTTTTTCGAAAACGGAATTCGTTATGCTCTCGGAAGCTGTCTCGGCAGAAACGGCCTTTTTTCGACACTCGGCACCCTGCGCCTGATAAGACGTCTGAAAAAATTCAAGCCCGATGTTATAAATTTACACAATCTCCATTCCTATTGCATAAATATACCCATGCTTTTCCGCTATATAAAGAAAAACGGAATCCGTACGGTGTGGACATTGCACGATTGCTGGAGCTTCACCGGTCAGTGCCCGAACTTCAATATGATCGGCTGCGAAAAATGGAAAGCCGGCTGTCACCACTGTCCACAGCTAAGCGTTTATCCCAAGGCGAGAATCGACAATTCAAGGCGTATGTGGAGGCTTAAGAAAAGGTGGTTCACGGGGGTTGAAAGCATGACCCTTGTAACGCCGTCACACTGGCTTGCCGAGCTTGTTAAAGAGTCATTCTTAAAGGACTATCCCATACGGGTAATAAACAACGGCATAGATTTGAGCGTTTTCAAGCCCAGCGAAAGTGATTTCAGAGAGAAATACGGTATCGGTAGCAAAAAAATCATTTTGGGAATTGCCTTCGGCTTCGGAGAACGCAAGGGTCTCGATGTGTTTATCAAGCTTGCGAAAGGCTTGGACAGCTCAAAATATCAAATCGTTTTGGTCGGCACCGATGAAAATACCGATACATTTTTGCCCGACAATATAATCTCGATTCACAAAACGCAAAATCAGACCGAGCTTGCCGAAATTTACACGGCGGCGGATGTGCTTGCCAATCCTACCAGAGAGGACAATTATCCCACCGTTAATATGGAGGCGCTTGCCTGCGGAACACCGGTCGTCACCTTTAATACCGGCGGCAGTCCGGAAATTCCGAATAACACCTGCGGCAGTGTCGTTCCGCGTGATGATATCGACGCCTTCGAAAAGGAGCTTATTCGCGTTTGCGATGAGGCACCGTTTTCAAAAGAGGCCTGCCTGAAAAGAGCGGAAGACTTCGATATGTATAAAAAATTCAGGGAGTATGTTGATTTGTATGAGGATAGTTCATATAGCGGCGAGCGCACCGTATAACGATTACTGGGGATATCAGGACAATCTCCTGCCCAAGTATCAAAAAAAGCTCGGGCATGAGGTGACCGTCATAACTACAAACACAATGCACGGGGACGGAAAAATCGTTGAGACCGACTGTGCCGACTATGTGCTTGAGGACGGAGTAAGGGTCATTCGGTTGAAGAAAAAGAAATATCCCCACAGGG
>CAZDEI010000007.1:9831-13462 GCA_964504325.1 uncultured Eubacteriales bacterium
GGGTGATTACCGGCCTTTGCTCAAAATTGGAAGCTTTCGAGTATTTAAAAACCATTCGACCCGATTTCATTTTTTATCACGGACTGCTAAGTACAACAGTTTTCGATGTTATCAAATACAAGAAAAAAATCAACCCCGATTGTGTGATCGTGCAGGATAACCATTTGGATTACAATATCGGCTGTAACCGTATTGATTTTAAGCAGAGGATATTTCGTGCCTTTTACCGTCATATCAACCGCAAATCGATACCGTATGTCGCAAAGGTTTACGGAGTTACTCCGTGGCGAAAGACCTATGCCGAGGATTATTTCCGTATCCCGAAGGACAAGACAGACATGCTTATCATGGGCGCCGATGATGAAAAAATAGATTTTGAGCATCGCAATGAGATCAGAAGCAAAATCAGAAATGAGCACGGCATTGCCGACGGCGACTTTTTGGTCGTCACGGGCGGAAAGCTTGACAGCAAAAAGAAAATTCATTATCTTATGGAGGCCTGCAGAGGACTTGACGGCGTTAAGCTGCTGGTTTTCGGTCAGGTGAACGAGGATATCAAGGCGGAATTCGACAGAGCTCTCGGCGAAAGCGACAACATAATTTACATAGGCTGGCTTGCCGCCGACAGGGTTTACGATTATTTCTTTGCCGCAGATCTTGTCTTTTTCCCGGGACAGCATTCGGTGCTTTGGGAGCAGGCCTGTGCCGCAAAGGTGCCCTGTGTCTTCGAAAAATGGGAGGGCATGGAGCATGTTAACAACGGAGGAAACAGTGATTTTGTCGCGCCCGTGACCGTGGAGACTCTGCGCGAAAAGCTCAACGAGCTTAAATTCACCGATAAGTATTACAAAATGAAGGCGGTTGCCGAATCCGAGGCCACCGACTGCTATCTTTACAGCAAAATCGCAGAAAAATCATTGGAGTGCGCAGAACGGCAATGAGAAATGTTGATATATTATACGGTAAATATCTGGCCGAGGACCGTAAAACAAAAACCATAGGAGGAGTGCAGACCTACATAACCGACCTGTCGGAGGCTATTGCCGAAATGGGCGGCAGGGCTCGTGTTGTGCAGCTTGCAGAGGAAGGCTTCAAATGCGAGCTTACTGAAAAGCTGTCGGTCGAAGGCTTTGCGGTCGACGGCAGGAGCAATGCCGAGCGCTGTCAGGGGCTTTTTGATGCGGCCGTCCGTACGCGCGGCGGCGAGGACCGTCTTACGATCTTCGCAACCGACACCATTATTCCGAAAAGGGTGGTCGGCGACTGCATTGCGATACAGCACGGAATATTTTGGGATGTTCCCCGAGGCGGAAGCCGTCCGCTCATCCGTCAGGTTGCCTCGCGCGCTCTTGCCGCATATAAGACGGTCGAGCGCCTGAACAGGGTCGGCTCAGTCGTTTGCGTCGACTACAATTTTCTCAATTGGTACAGAACTCAGGTTGACCGTGTGGTCGGATATGCTTCGGTAATACCGAATTACACTCATATTGCGCCGCGGCTTGAAAAGCCTCGGGACAGTGTCAATATTATTTTCGCAAGGCGACTTTTCGACTACCGCGGAACAAGAGTATTTACCGAGGCGGTCGAAAGGCTGCTTGAGGAGTCGGAGGGCATTTCGGTCACGATCGCGGGCAGCGGCCCCGATGAGCAGTGGATGAGAGAGCGCCTCGGCAGGCACGACAAGGTCTCGTTTATACATTACGAAAGTCATGAAAGCCTTGAAATACACAGGGATAAGCACATTGCCGTGGTGCCCACGGTCGGCTCCGAGGGCACAAGCCTTTCGCTGCTTGAGGCAATGTCGGCGCAGTGTGCCGCGGTTTGCACGAATGTCGGCGGCATGACAAATATCGTTTTGGACGGCTATAACGGCCTGCTTGTGAATTCGGGCAGCGCGGAGCAGCTATATGCCGCACTTAAAAGGCTTATCGGAGATCCGGCTCTCAGAGAAGAGCTTGCCGAAAACGGCTACAGAACCGTAAGGGCCGCATTTTCTCACAAAAAATGGGTCGAAAAATGGAAAAAGGTACTGACTGAGTTTGAAAAGCGGTCATGACCGATGCGAAAAGAAACAGCGAGGCGTTAAGGTGATGAAAAAACAGGGCGGACTTTTGGAAAATCTTTTTTGGAAGTTCTCCGAAAGAATAGCGGCACAGCTTGTATCCACGGTGGTTTCAATAGTCCTTGCAAGACTGCTTGAGCCGGAATATTACGGTACCGTTGCACTCGTAATGATATTCATAACTATTGCGAATGTCTTTGTGAGTGACGGCTTCGGAAGTGCGCTGATACAAAAAAAGGATGCAGATGCCAAGGACTTTTCCTCGGTGCTGTATTTCAACATCGGCTTTTCGGTGCTGCTTTATCTTATACTCTTTATTGCGGCACCCTTTATCTCCGCCTTTTACGGCGAGGGCTACGAAATACTTACTCCCGTGCTTCGCGTGCTCGGGCTGAGAATAATACTTACCGCCGTGAATTCGGTACAGCAGGCCTATGTGTCGAAAAAAATGATATTCCGTCAGTTTTTCTTTTCGACCCTGAGCGGCACCGTTATTTCGGCGGCGGTGGGAATCCTGATGGCCTATCTCGGCTATGGAGTCTGGGCGCTTGTGGCTCAGTATCTTGTCAGCACCTCGGTGAGCACGCTGACCTTAGCGATAACCCTGAAAAAGAAGCCGCTGCTTTACTTTTCCTTTTCAAGGATAAAGGGGCTTATCGGCTACGGGGCGAGAATACTCGGAACGAATCTTTTAATAACCGGCTTTCAGGAGCTTCGCTCCCTGATAATAGGAAAAAAATACTCCTCCTCCGATCTTGCCTTTTATAATAAGGGCGCACAGTTCCCGAGCCTGATAGTTTCGAATCTCAACTCGTCCATCAGTGCGGTGCTGTTTCCTAAAATGGCAAATGAGCAGAATGAGATCGACAGGGTAAAGGCTACCATGAAGCGCTCGATACGCTTCAGTGCATATATAACCTTCCCGATGCTTTTGGGCTTTGCGGCGGTTGCCGAGCCCTTTGTATCCTTTGCTCTCACCGATAAATGGCTGCCCTGCGTTCCGTATCTGCAGCTCACCTGCATAAGCTATCTTTTTTATCCAATCAACAGCTCGAACATGCAGGCAATAAAGGCTCTCGGCAAGGGCGATACCTATTTCAGGCTTGAAACCTTAAAAAAGCTTATTGAGCTCGCCGTGCTTCTCTGTGTTATGTGGATAAGCGTCAAGGCGATGGTCATAGCCTCTACCGTGACCACCTGCTGCTTTACCGTTTTGAACGCCTTTCCGAACCGAAGGCTCGTTAATTATTCCTTCGGGGAGCAGCTTCGTGACCTTCTTGCTCCGACACTTCTGTCGGCGGCAATGCTCGCGGTCGTAATCACGGTGGGAAAGCTTGTAAGCGCAAGCGCTCTCGTGATACTGCTTTTGCAGGTGCTTGCAGGTGCGACGGTTTATTTGGCCCTGTCGGCTGTCACAAAAAATCCCGAATTCGGATATATAGTGAATTTGGTCGGGACAAAATTGAAAAAGCACGCCTGAGGGGGTTGACGAAAACGGACAAATCGACGACAATTATTGACAGACAGACAGACAGACAGACAGACAGACAGACAGACAGACAGACAGAC
>CAZDEI010000008.1:0-13399 GCA_964504325.1 uncultured Eubacteriales bacterium
AAATGCCCAAGGTCGAGTAAGCGTTTTCAGAAAGTCTAAGCACCCCGACAGAAAATATCTGTCGGGGTGCTTTTTTGATCATTCAAGCTCAGCTTTGCGGACGCTTATTCTTAAAGCACACCGTAAAGCAGCTCGTTCTGTTCTATTTCTTCGCCTTCGGATCCCATCTGCCGCGAGCGACAAACTTTTTCTTGGTCTGACCCTGCCTTGAGCCCGAGGAGTGTGCACCGTTACCCGTGTGGGTCTTACGGTCTCCGGGCAGCGGTCTGATAAGGCAATCGGGCGAATTTCCGATAAGCTCGTGCCTTCCCGCTTTTCTTATCGCCTTTTCGACGAGGGGACGGTTTTCGGGCTTAAACCACTGCAAAAGAGCGCGCTGCATGGCCTTTTCCTCCGGCTCACGCGGAGTATATACGGGCTTTAATGTGTAGGGATCAAGTCCCGTATAATACATACAGGTTGAGATAGTGCCGGAAGTCGGATAAAAGTCCTGCACCTGCTCCGGACGAACCCTTTCCCTCTTCAGAAAGAGTGCAAGCTCTATTGCGTCATTTACCGTGCTGCCGGGATGACTCGACATAAGATAGGGAACAAGATACTGCTCCTTTTCCGCCTCGCCGGTAAGCTCATAGAACTTTTTCACAAACCGCTTGTAGGCGGCTATATGCGGCTTTCCCATCTTATCGAGCACGGCATCCGAGCAATGCTCGGGAGCAACCTTGAGCTGACCGCTTATATGATACTCGACAAGCTCCCTGAAGAACTCGTCGTTGTCATCCTCCATCAGATAATCGTAGCGTATTCCCGAGCGAATAAAGACCCTTTTGACCTTCGGCAGAGCCCTAAGGCTTCGCAGAATATCGAGATACTCCGAATGCGTCACCTGAAGATTTCTGCAGGGCTCGGGTGCAAGACACTTTCTGCCCTTGCACATGCCCGAGACTTCCTGCCCGCGGCAGGAAAGGCAGCGGAAATTGGCCGTCGGGCCGCCGACATCGTGTATATAGCCCTTAAAGCGCGGATTTTCGGTAAGAGCCCTTGCCTCTCTCAGGACAGATTCCTTGCTTCTTACGGATATCACTCTGCCCTGATGATAGGCTATTGCACAGAAGTTGCAGGCTCCGAAGCAGCCGCGATTATGGGTTATGGAGAATTCGACCTCCTTAATGGCAGGGACTCCTCCTGCGGCCTCATATGAAGGATGATAATATCTTTCATAGGGTAATTCATATGTGTGATCCATTTCCTCGGTGGTAAGCGGCGGTGAATTTTTGTTTTGAACCACATATTTCTTACCGTGTTTTTGAACGAGTCGCTTGCCGCGTATATAGTCCTGCTCATCGTACTCAATGCGGCAGGCCACGGCATAATTCTTTTTAGATGCAACCACATCCTCAAAGGAGGGCAATATTATCGTATCGGGCTCGATTATCGGCTCCTCCGCAATATAGCAGATTCCGCGAATATCATGAGTATCCGCAAGAGTGCCCTTTTCCAGCGCCCTTGCAATTTCCGCAACCTGATGCTCGCCCATTCCGTAGCAAAGCAGATCCGCTCCGCTGTCGATAAGCAGGGAGGGCATTACGCTGTCACTCCAATAATCGTAGTGTGCGAAGCGGCGCAAGGACGCCTCGACTCCGCCGACTATTATGGGAATGTCGGGATAATATTTTCTGATAAGCCTGCAATACACCGTGGCGGCTCGGTCGGGCCGTTTGCCTGCCTTGCCTCCCGGAGTGTAAGCATCGTCGCTTCTTTTTCTCTTGGCGGCGGTGTAATGTGCCACCATGGAATCAAGATTTCCCGCATTGACCATAAAGGCGATTTTCGGCCTTCCGAAGGCGGAAATGTCTCGATCATCCTTGAAATTCGGCTGTGCAGCTATGGCGACCCTGTAGCCGTCATCCTCAAGCACCCTTGAAATTATGGCGGTGCCGAAGGAGGGGTGATCGACATATGCGTCACCCGACACTATTACAAAATCAACCTCATTCCAGCCGCGAGCATCCATTTCCGCGCGTGTTATAGGTAAATAGCTCAAAATAATACCTCATCGTCAGAACGCATTTTCATTTCGTTAAGTCTGTCCTTGCTGACAAGAACCTCTCGCGGCTTGGAGCCCTGATAGGGACCGACTATTCCACGAGCTTCCATTTGATCTATGATTCTCGCCGCACGGGCGTAGCCGAGTTTCAGCCTGCGCTGCAGCAGCGAGGTAGAGGCCTGTCCTGCCTCCACAACCGCCTCAATGGCCTGCGAAAGCATGGGATCGGCATCGTCACCCCCGTCATCCTCGGAGGCCTTGGTGCCCTTAGAGCCCTTTTCCTGAGCCGCGAGGCGCTCGATCTCCTCGGCTATATCGTCACTGTAATCAGCCTTGCCCGAGTTTTTAATAAAGCCGACAACGCTTTCCACCTCGGCATCGCTTACAAAGCAGCCCTGTATACGCACCGGCTTATTCGCGCCGACGGGATAGAAGAGCATATCTCCCCTGCCCATCAGCTTTTCGGCGCCGCCGATATCGAGAATGGTACGGCTGTCGATCTGCGAAGAGACGGCAAAGGCAATTCGCGTTGGAATATTCGCCTTAATAAGACCCGTTACGACATCGACCGAGGGACGCTGTGTCGCAACTATCAAATGCATGCCCGCGGCACGCGCCTTTTGAGCGATACGGCATATTGCATCCTCGACATCGCCGGGAGCGGTCATCATAAGATCGGCAAGCTCGTCGATTATTATCACTATATGCGGCATCTTGACGAGATCCTCACGGTGCTCGGCAAGACCGTTGTAGCCGTCGATATTTCTGACATCGTTTTCGGCAAAGAGCTTATATCTTCTCTCCATCTCGAGCACTGCCCAGCCGAGAGAGCCGGCCGCCTTTCTCGGATCGGTAACAACGGGTATAAGCAGATGAGGTATGCCGTTGTATATACCGAGCTCGACCACCTTCGGGTCGATCAGAAGAAGCTTTACCTCCTCGGGATTTGCCTTGTAAAGCAGACTGATTATTATGGAATTTATGCAAACGGATTTACCCGAGCCGGTAGCACCGGCGATAAGTCCGTGCGGCATTTTTGCAATATCCGTGACCGTTACGGCTCCCGCAATATCCTTTCCGAGAGCTACCGTCAGCTTGCTTTTCGCACCCGTGAACACGGGGGAATCTATAATTTCTCTGACGCCGACCGTGCTTGTAATGCGGTTCGGAACCTCAATGCCTACGGCTGGCTTGTTGGGTATCGGCGCCTCTATTCTGACACCTGCGGTGGCAAGATTCAGGGCAATATCATCCGAAAGATTCGTGATCTTGCTGATCTTGACGCCGACACTCGGCTTAAGCTCATAGCGAGTAACGGCAGGGCCGCGACTGATATTGATTATCTTTGTTTCGACGCCGAAGCTCGAAAGCACCTCGACAAGCCGCTTTCCCGTGCTTTTAAGCTCGGTGTTGACGGCTCTGTTGTCCTCCGCCTTGACGGGATTCAAGAGAGTTACGGGAGGATATTTATACTCCCTAAGTGCCGACTCCGTCTCCTCAGCATCGGGCAGTGCCGACTCCTCCGAGTCTTCGGAATCGGTCGTCTCTGAGTGCTCCGAATTAATCGGCAGCTCAAAGTCCACCTCTGTCCTCGACGACTCGGGCTGCTCCTCGGGGGCTGTCTCCGAGGCCTCGTTCTCGGGCTCGGAAAGTGCCTTGAGTGCCGCCTCTGCAGCCTCCTCGGGAGTCATTTGAGCCTCACTGTCCTCCTCGGGAGCTATGCCGTGATAAAGATCAAGCATTTTATCCCGCTTTTTGCGCGAGCGCTCCTCCGAATCCTTTCTTTCCTCCTCGTCACTCATAAAGATGTCGACATTTTTTTCGCCGCTGTCAAGCTTTTTTGGGAGCTTAACCTTCTTTTCACGCTTGAAGGGTGAACGCGGATTTTCGGGTTCTTCCTCCTCCTCGGTCTCCTCGCGGAGCTCATAGGATTCTGCAGCCGCACGTTCAAGCTTTTTGACCGGCTTTCCGAGTGCTCGGAAGAAATTAATAAGGGTTGTACCCGTCATCAGCAGCAGGAAAACAAAGATCAGTATGAAAATTATAACTGCCGCACCGGTTTTGCCGCCGCAGCATATATAAAGCGGATGTCCGATAAGCGCACCGAAGAAGCCGCCGCTCTTAAGCTCGGCTCCGGAAAAATATGCGTTCTTGATATGCTCGGAGAAGGACAGCGCGAAATTTGCGGTGAAGATATCGACCGCAGAGTCGATAAGCACCACAAGCACCGCCGCCTCGGGCAGCTTTATCCTGACATCGCCGTTGAGACGATCAAGTGCGCTTAGCACGGCGACCGCACCGATGGCGACGGGAACAACATATGTACAGACACCGAAGAGTCCGAACAGCGCATTATGCAGAAAGCGCCATGCGTTGCCGCCCTCTATCAGAGTTACCGCAAAAAGGAAAAGGGCAAGTGCAAAGGTCAGTATTGACCTTACCTGCTTGGTGCCCTGAGAGACAGTCCTTTTCTCCGCACTCTTGCGTGGTGCGGACGGTCTGCTCTGAGTCTTCTTTGCGCTTTTTTTCTTTGTTGTGCCCTTTTTAGGCATATGAACACCTCTGAAAGCTTATTCTCGGAGAATCCGAAATTTATCAATACTTTATTATAGCATTTTTACTTGCACTTTTCAAGCCGACACAGACCGTTCCGCGACCGTAAAAAGGATCATTTTTTCGAGAGATAAGACGCCAAAATATCCACAGCCTCAAGATAGCCCTCCACGCCGTGACCCGAAACGGTGGCGATGCAGGCCTCCCTGACATAGGATATCCTGCGGTAGGGCTCGCGGCTGTCGGGCTCGGTTATATGCACCTCAACCGTGGGAAGTCCGACCGCTTTCACGGCATCCGCAAGTGCAACCGAGGTATGTGTGTAGCCGGCGGGATTGAAAACAATTCCGTCAACCGCTCCGTAAAGGCTCTGTATATAATCTATCAGTGCTCCCTCGTGGTTTGACTGATAAAGCGACAGCTCAATTCCTGCCCTTGAGCAATGCTCCTTTATCATATCGATAAGTGCGGAATAATCCGTTTTTCCGTAAAGCTCCGGCTCGCGGATTCCGAGCATATTGATATTCGGTCCGTTTATTACGGCTATTTTCATATTTTTTTCAGCTCCTCTGCGATCCTTTTCGCGGTCTGCTCGGGAGTTTTTTCCCAAGCCGTCACATCGGCAAGTACCTCGTAAGCACTGCCCCGCTGTGCCCAAAGCGTCTCCACACCGAGGCTCTCGGAAAGCGGTCTGCCCTCGACAGCAAGCTCGGACAGCGGTCTCCTTATATGAACAAAGACACCGTTTCTCGACAGTCTTTGCGCATTTTTCTCGGCCAAAACGGTACCGCCTCCGCAGGCAAGCACAAGTGAATTTTCCTTTGACAGCTCCTTTACCGCCTCCGTCTCCCTTTCGCGGAAGCAAGCCTCTCCCTCGGTTTTTATACAGTCTGCGGGAGTGAGACCGAAGCGCTCGCAAAACAGCTCATCGGTATCAACGAATCTTCTGCCGAGCTGCTCAGCAAGCAGCCTTCCTACGGTTGTTTTTCCGCTGCCCGGCATTCCGATAAGAACGACATTCCGCTTTCGGGCGGTCAAAATCTCGACAGCGCTGTCTATCCTTTCGGGAGCGATAGCCCTCCCCGTAAACAGTCTGCTCGCCTCGGCCGCCTGAGCGGCGAGCATTCCAAGTCCGTTTACGCTCCTTTTGCCGAGTACCTCCGCCCGACAGAGCAGCTCGGTTTTAAGCGGATTGTAAATAAGGTCGATAACGGTATCGCAGCGCTTGAATTTTTCAAGCTCGACAGGCGCTTCATCCGAGTCGGGATGCATCCCGACGGGCGTCGCATTAATCAGAATATCGCAGTCGGTATGATTATAGGCAGCCGAAGCTCCGCCCTCGAGACTGCGCGATACCGTAATTATTTCCTGCGGTGAGCGCTTTGAGAGCACAAGCCTTACGGCCGCCGCCGCGCCGCCGTTGCCGATTATGAGCACCCTCTTGCCCTCAACGGCTATTCCGTTTGAATCCAAAAGATATGCGAAGCCGTAGCAGTCGGTATTGTAGCCGGTAACAAAGCCGTTTTTGACGGTAAGAGTATTTACCGCTCCCGTTTCGGCTGCCTCTCCGCAAAGCCTGTCGGCAAGCCGTGCAGCCTCGCACTTGTAGGGGACCGTCACATTGAAGCCGGCAAAGTCTCCGCTTTCAATGACACCTGCCAGCTGCTCGGGCTCTACCTCAATCAGGCTGTAGGAATAAGCCCCGAAGAGAGCGTGCAGCTCGGGTGAATACGAGTGTCCGAGCCTTCTGCCCAGCAGGCCGAAATTATTTACCATTCGACAGCTCCTCCTGACCGGCCCTGCTCTGTCTTAAAAGCTCGGTATAGATTTTCCTTATACGCTCGCCGTTTCGTTCGGACAGCGACTCTATCCGAGCGAGCAGCTCACCCTCTCTTACCGGATCATAAACGGGGATACCGTTTTCCTTTTTCAGTCTTCCTATCTCCTCTGTCAAGGAAAAGCGCTCATCGAGAGCCGCCGCTATTTTCGCATCGAGGACATCGATCCTGCTGCGCTTTTCGGCGATTCCGTCGCCCTTCCCGTTCAACAGACAGTCAAGCACGGCAAGCGCGGCCATTGCCTCGACGACCGGCACCGCACGCAGTGCAATGCAGGCATCGTGTCTGCCGCCAACCGATATTTCGGTCGGATCAAGCGTATGCATGTTCACGGTTTTTTGCTTTATCGCAATGGAGGGGGTGGGCTTAAAGGCCACACGGAATACTATCGGTGAGCCGGTCGTCATGCCTCCGAGCACACCTCCGCAGTGATTGCTTTCGGTCATTACCCGTCCGTTTATATTGACAATGGGATCGTTGACCTCGGAGCCCTTATGCTCCGCACAGGAAAAGCCGCTACCGAGTTCTACCCCCTTTACGCCCGGTATGGCATATTCGAAAAAGGAAATAAGGCCGTCGATGCCCTCAAAGCCGGCTCCGCCCACTCCGGCCGGCATACCGTATACGGCGCATTCAACCACGGCACCGATGCTGTCACCTGCCGTTCTCACCGACTTGATAAGCTCTCTTGCCGACGCACCGGCAGTTGCGCTCACCATGGGAAAGCCCTCGGAGAGGCGGCTGAGCTCAGCCTCATCGGGTCTTATATCATTCAGCGGCAGGTCCTTAACACTGCCTACGGAATAGAGGTGTGCCGCAATTCTAATTCCAAGGCTTTCAAGATACTGCAGGGCAACTCCGCCGACAGCCGTCAGCGGTGCTGTCATTCTTCCCGAAAATTCTCCTCCGCCCGACATATCGAAATCGGGACCGTGTTTTTTATAGGCCGGCAAATCGGCGTGACCGGGACGCGGCAGACCGCGCAGCTTCCTGTAGTCGTCCGAGCGGACATTTTCGTTTTTAATAACAACCGTCAGCCGACCGCCCGTGGTCACCGACTCGCAAAGTCCCTCCGTGAAAACAGGCTCATCCGCCTCGCTGCGCGCGGTGGAAAGAAGCTGACCCGGCCGTCTTCTGGCCATAAGCCCTTTTAATTTGTCGACATCGACCGCTATACCCGCAGGCATGCCTGTCACACGGCAGCTGATCTCCTCGGAATGAGCTCCGCCCTCGACCGTGATATTCAAATTTCCGTTACGGCAAAACAGTGTCGCTCACCTCTCCTCCGAGTGATATGAAATCCCCAAAGAAATCAGGGTATGATTTATTGACCGCCTCGGGACAGTCGACCGTAACCCGAGCCTCGCATACCGCAGAGGCCACCGCCGCGGTCATAACGATTCGATGATCGGAGTATGAGCTCACCCGACCTCCGCGCAGCCGCGAGGCAGCTACCGTAAGTGCTCCGTCCTCAACCTCGGCTCTTCCTCCGAGAGTGTTGATAAGCTCGGCCGAGGCAAGCAGCCGATCACATTCCTTATATTTAAGGGCGGATACCCCCGTTATAACGCTTTTTCCCTCAAGGGTCACACTGCCGAGCAGAGCAAGCAGCGGCACGAGATCGGGTGTGTCCGAGGCATCAAATGTGAAGGGCCTGAGCCTTGACGGGTATACGGTAAAGCCTCCGCTGCTCATATCCCGCTCAAGCCTTGCTCCGCACTTAAAAAGCAGGTCAAGTATTTTTTTATCTCCCTGCGCAGAGCGACGATCAAGCCCCGAAACGCTCACCCTTCCCTTGCCAATTGCGCCGAGCACAAAATGATATGCCGCAGAGGACCAATCCCCCTCCGCCTCATAACGGACGGGAGAGGTATACTCGCCGACTGCAGTCAGCGCTCCGTCGGCTTTCCCGATGCTTATGCCGAAGCTCGACATAATTTGCTCTGTCAAGTGAAAATACGGCTCGGACACCTCGGGAGAGGTTTTCAGCGAAAGAGAGGGTATAAGCGGCGCCGCAAGCAGCAGGCCGCTCAGGTTTTGGGAGGTCATTTTCGCCTCCTCGGTGAATTTTCCGCCGCCGAGCCTGCCCGACAGCCTTACGCAATCGGTCTGCTCGCTCACCGTCACACCGTGTCGGGCATACTCCTCAACGGGAATGAAAAGAGATCTGCTCATAAGGTTTCCGCGCTTTATGAGTGTGGCTGATATGCCCTTTGCCGCAAAAACGGGAAGCGACAGTCTCAGTACCGTGGCACTTTCGCCGCAATCCGCAACGGCGTTCACGGAAAGACGGTCGGCCGGCCTTACCGTCACCGTGCACTCCGACTCCTCAAGGCTGCAGCCTAAGGCCTCGGCGACTCTCAAGGCCGCTCTTATATCCTCCGAGATTCCTTTTATGCCAAGCACAGTCGGCTCCCGACAAAGAGCCGCACATAATATTGCTCTTACAGCCGCAGATTTTGAGGCGACGGCCTCAACCGAGCCGCCCGTTGCGGCGGCGGAAACGCATATCTCTCCCATATCAGCGCACCCTCGCTATCATATTTAAGAATTCCTCGGCGGTCATTTTTTGACTGTAGCAGTCTCCGATAGCTCTTATCAGGACAGGATAAAGGTATCCGTCCTTTCTTTTTTTATCCTTTTCGACATATTTCAGCAGCTCACTCGACGGGCAGGTAAAGGATATATCACCGCAATAGCGAATGAGAAGATCGGTAAGCCTTTTTGCAGTGGCCTTTTCGCATATTCCGAGCTCGGCACAGGCCTCGGCCACGGCGGCACAGCCTGCCGCCACCGCTCTGCCGTGTGTAAGCGTGAAGCCGCCCTGTGCCTCAAGCGCATGAGCCACCGTGTGCCCGAAATTAAGCAGTCTGCGAGCGGAGCCGTCAAATTCGTCCTGCTCGACGAAGCGCTTTTTAACGGCAATACAGCCCTCGGTTATTTCCGTGAGACTCGGTGCGGTCGGTGACTCAAGAAGCTCAAAAAGTCTGCCGTCACCTATAGCTGCCGTTTTTATCACCTCTCCGAAGCCGTCGGCAAGGCGCTCCTTCGAAAGTGTTTCGAAAAAGGAAATATCGGTTATCACGGCATCGGGCTGATAAAAGGTGCCCACAAGATTCTTTGCAAGCGGAAGATCTATTCCGTTTTTTCCGCCTATCGAGGAATCCACCGCCGCAAGCAGAGTGGTCGGCATTATAACGAGCCTGCAGCCTCTTGAGTAGCAGGAGGCGGCGAAGCCGGAAAGATCGCCGACCGAGCCTCCGCCGAGAGCCACGACCGTATCGCTTCTGCAAAAGCCCGACTCGGCCAAGAATTCAAGCAGAGCCAAAAGCCTGTCTGCGGTTTTTGCAGCCTCTCCCTCGGGCAGTAAAAAGACCTCTGTCTGCTTCCCTGCCTCGGTTAGCGCCTTGACAAGCGGCTCACCGTGGAGTGAAAATACCCTGCCGTCCGAAACGATGCATACCCTTTCTCCGAATTCGCGCAGTGTCTCGACAAGCCTTGCGGACGAGCCGCCCTGCTCGGTGTATACACAGTATTCCTTTGATGAAGAGATTACTATTTTCGACATTACTTACTCCGTTTATCAAATATTCCGAGTCCTTCGACAGCCTCCGACAAAACAAGAAAGCAGATCAGGCAGACGGTTCCCTGTACTCCGTCCGAGCCGAGGGATATAAGAGCACCCGAAAAGCTTTTTACAACAAATACGGCATTGAATATATAATAAGCTCCCGCCATAAAGAGCTCGGTCAAAAGCGCCGAGACAAAGCGGCAAAGACGCTTTTTCCTCCTCAGGACAGCCGCAAGGGCTCCGTGCAGCACATAATAAATAAACGGCATGCTGCCCTTGATCAAGGCTGTTGCGGGAGAATACAGAAAATATCCGAGTGTGACATCGGCAAGAGTCGAGCCGACGGCGGAGGTGAAGCAGCCCACAGCGGAACCGAGTGCAATCGACGAAAGCAAAACCGCGGCATCACCGAGATTTGAATATCCCGTTATCCCATTCGGGACGGAAAGCAGGGTCATCAAATAAGTAAAGGCTATGAAAAGCCCCGCAGTCGCTGTTTTTTTAATCCTCATTGCAGGCACCTCCCGAGTGCGTATATACTAAATATTATACATCAACCGAAATGCCGTGTAAAGGTCATAACTCCCATGAGCTCCCGTTAAAATTCGAATTTTTGTTCTTACACGGCCCTCTTTTTTGCTTCCGCTCTTGCAACTTGACAAAAAACAGCTATAATTGAACATGGTCGGCAGAGTTTGCCGATAAATTCATACGACGGGAAGCGAAAAAATGTCATCACAGACAGCCGCAAGGGATCGCGGATATATATTGAACGGCCCCATTTGGAGTAAAATACCCAAATTTGCCTTTCCCATCGCCGCTACATCAATTCTCGAGCTGCTTTTCAATGCCTCGGATATAGCTGTCGTGGGCAATTTCACGGGTGACAGAGGCACGCTCGCCGTCGCGGCGGTCGGTGCCAATTCCTCACTTATATCTCTTATTGTCAATCTGTTTGTGGGCATCGCCCTCGGTGCGAACGTCGTTATTGCCCATGCCATAGGCGAAAACGATTTTGCCACGGTGAAAAAGGCAGTCGGCACCTCGGTTTCCGTATCGCTTATAGGCGGTGCCCTTGCCGCGGCGACAGGTGAGCTCATTGCGGCTCCCGTTTTACGGCTTTTAAGCGTACCTGAGGACGTTCTCCCCTACGCCCTTTTGTATTTGAGGATATATCTTATCGGGCTTCCCTTTATACTTCTGTATAATTTCGAGGCCGCAATATTCAGAAGCGTGGGCGATACGAAGGTGCCGCTCGCGGCGCTTGCCTTTTCGGGTCTCTTGAATGTGCTGCTCAATATATTTTTCGTCACCGTTCTTGGTATGACGGTTGACTGCGTTGCCCTTGCAACGGTTATATCCAACGCCGTAAGTGCGGTAATACTTTATATTCGCCTGCGAAGAACCGATAAGCCTATAGGGCTTACCTCCTCACGACTGAGCATAGATATGAAAACGCTCGCTCATATAGTTGCCATCGGTCTGCCTGCGGGAATTCAGTCTGCCGTATTTTCCTTTGCGAATGTCATAATCCAATCGGCCATAAACAGCCTCGGCACCGTTGTTATGGCGGCCTCGAGCGCCGCACACAACATGGAGGTAATCACCTACAATATTCTCACCTCCTTCGGACAGGCCTGCACAACCTTTGTAAGCCAAAACCACGGAGCGGGACGGCTTGACCGCTGCAAGCGTACACTCGCCCTCTGCCTTCTTGAGGGTCTTATCGTGCTAATCGCGGCAACGGCGCTGATACTGCCCTTCGGCAAGCCGCTGATTTCCGTATTTGACAGTGATCCTCTTGTAATAGAGACAGGCTATATACGGCTTGTTGCGATAACCTCCTCTCATATTTTCAGTCTCGTATATGATGTAATCTCGGGCTATCTTCGTGGCTTCGGTATATCGCTCATGCCCGCACTGCTGACCACCGCAAGCATCTGCAGTGTGAGACTTTGCTGGGTATATCTTGTTTTTCCGCAAAATCCGACCTTTGAAACAATAATGGCCGTTTATCCGATAAGCCTTTCGCTTACGGCGCTGCTCATGGTCGTTGCGCTTATAATCAGGCATCCGGCAGCGCGGCAGGCTCGGGCACGGGAAAAGCAGAAGGCTCCTTGCAGCGAGGTTTTAAAATGAGAATTTTCGACATACTCGGCCCCGTAATGGTCGGCCCCTCGAGCTCACACACCGCAGGCGCGGTAAGAATAGGTCTTACGGCAAGAAGGCTTTTGGGCTCCGCACCGGTAAAGGCCTCAATCGCCCTTTACGGAAGCTTTGCGCTGACCGGCCGCGGTCACGGAACCGATTCGGCACTGATAGCCGGTCTGCTCGGCATGCAGCCCGACGATCTCAGAATTCCCGATTCCTTTGAAATTGCGAAAAAGCAGGGCCTTGAGCTTTCCTTTTCCGAGGCACGCCTATCCTCCGCCCATCCGAATACGGCCGTGCTCACCCTCGAGGGCAGCAGCGGCGAGAGGCTTTCGGTCACCGGTGAAAGCATTGGCGGCGGCAGAATTCGCATACGCTCCCTGAACGGCATATCGACCGATTTTTCGGGCGAGGCAAACACCCTTATCGTAAGAAACGAGGATGCTCCCGGGCACGCCGTTGCGGTCACCGAGGCCTTAAGCAGCCGAAATGTGAATATTGCAACCATGCAGCTTTACCGCAATGCTCAGGGAAAGGATGCGGTCATGGTGCTCGAATGCGATCAGCCGATACCGGACGGCGTCAGAGAGCAGCTCCTGCGCATTAAGGGAATCCGCAATGTAACCGTGCTTAATAAGGAGGAGGTCATATGAGCTTCACGAGCATCAAGGCCCTGCTTATCGCCGCCGAAAACTCAGGTAAGCCTCTTTACGAGGTGATCCGCGAGGCCGACTGCGAGGAAAACGGATATACCGCCGAATACTCCGACAAAAAAATGCATACCCTTTGGAGTGCAATGAAGGAATCAAGTGCCGGCTATAACGCGGCCGACCGCTCCAACAGCCGTCTCAGCGGAGGAGATGCCGAGCTGCTGCGACAAGCCGCCTCCTCGGGCCTGCTTCTCGGCGGTGAATTCTTTGTCCGCGTTATTGAGGAGGCTGTAAAGGCCGCGGAATGCAATGCCTGCATGAAGCGTATAGTTGCCGCCCCAACCGCGGGAAGCTGCGGTGTGCTGCCCGCCGTGCTTATTGCCTACTCGGAATTCAATAATACTCCCGACAGCCGCATTATTGAGGCTCTGTATGTGGCTGCGGCCTTCGGCGAAATAACGGCACTTAAGGCCTGCGTTTCGGGCGCCGAGGGCGGCTGTCAGGCCGAAATCGGAGCTGCCTCCGCAATGGCCGCTGCCGCCTTGACCTATCTTATGGGCGGAGCTGCAGAAATGTCGGCACACGCCTTTGC
>CAZDEI010000009.1:0-12985 GCA_964504325.1 uncultured Eubacteriales bacterium
TTGGTAAGCAGCATAAACTCGGGATTTCCGTAAGCGACCGCATCCGCGGGTTTTCCCTTAAGCCATTCGATATCCTCAACGGTCTGACGGCCTCTTTCGTAGCCGTAAAAGCTCTCATTTGCGCAGCCGTAGCCAGCAAAGGCAAGCACGGCAAATTTTTCACCCCTTGCATTGGTATATCTGTAGCCGGAGGGTGATATATCCCTTCTGTCAAGGCCTGTAAAATATGAGGTTATCTCGGCCGAGTCGGCAACGGTTACCTTATATTCCTCATTAGCATAGCCGACCTCAATCGGCACAAAATAGCCTGTTTTAACAAATCTCTCGAGTGCGGGCTTATCGCAACGGCTGTAGGAAACGAGCCCGACATCGACTCCTCTCTCGGTAAGCGCGATAGCCGCGGGGAGATCGAGAATGAGTCCGGAGGCAATGTCCTCATCGGTGAGCATTTTTGCGTTGTGACCGAAGACTATTCCTCCGTGACCTCTACCCGAGTAAACGGTCGACAGTGAGGCGTGAGCGGCAAGCTTGGAGGCCTGCGAATAGAAAAGCTGATCGACATAGGCATCACCGGGATAGCTGTCGGGCATGACAATATCGCTTATCTTATCAGGTGCCTCATATATTCTGACGCCGGTCATCTCGCCGCCGGCAAGCATTCCCTCAAGCGCCTCATAAATATGGGCATTGCTCTTGAATATTTTAAGATATCCCATATCGTATTCGGGATGAGAGGTGTATTCGAGAGAGTAACGAAGCAGACCGTCAAGCTCGCCCGTGAAGCGGAAGGCCATATCGAAAAGCTCGATATAGGCTGCAGGAGTGGCGGTTCTCGGTCTCGGAAAGGTATCACCCTCGGCAACGGTTTCAATATCGGAATCACATTCACGGCGCCTGAGTGCCTCCATGCGGACGAGGTTTATAACATCGATTTCATGCTGTCCGAACTGCTTTTTGGCCGCCCAATACGGAGCTCCGATAAGCCTGACAAAGGGTCTTGTTTTGCCTGCGAGGTGACGCGCATAGGTATAGCTGTCGACTCCGTCAAGATCCCAAAGCGACATAACGGAGCAAACGCCGACGCGGACGCTTGGATTCACCTCATTAACCGCGGCACGCACCCTGTCGGCAAAGCCGAGAAGAGCCTCTCTGTTCACGGCAAGCCATGCTTTTCTGTACTCGTTGCTCTCACCGGTGAGAACCCTGTCGCACATTTCCCGCTCGGTAACCTCTCGGCCTATGAATTCGGAGTACCTCTTCATATGTAAGGGACAAGCACAGGCAAGTCCCCTGTACCACGCCTCATTGATATGGGTGTCATCATCAAAAAGAATGAAATCAACACCCTGAGAAACAACCTCTTTGATCCAATTTTCGGTATCCTTGAGAAAGTCCTCATCGAAAATACAGGGACGCATTTTCTCCTCCCTGCCGCCGAAGAACCTGTTCAGGGTAAAGCAGGAGGCATCCTCCCTCTCAAAGGCCCACATCCACATTCCGACCTCAAAGCCCTCCCTATGGAAGAGCTCGGTCTCTGCCTTGAGCTTTTCAAGCCATTCGACACGCACCTCGGGCTTCATTGAAAGATAAGGAATAAAGAAAAATACCCTTTCCGCCTTCACGGCATGAAGATGCTCAAAATATATATGCCTTGTGTCGTCGTTAACAATCAGATAATTTACCGGTACGGATATCTTGTACATAATTGCCTCCTATTTATTATCTTCCTTGTCAAGGCTTGCAATCATAATTCTTGCGGCCTTATAAATATCTCCGCCGCCCATGGTGATTATAAGATCACCGGGAGCCGCCTCTGCCAAGGCCTTTTCGGCCGTATCTGCGAAATCCCCCGAAAGGACGCAGTGCTTGAGACCTGCGGCAAGCTCTGCAGAGCTGATTCCGCTTGTATTCACCTCTCGCGAGCCCATTATCGGAGTCAAAACTACCTTATCTGCAACGGAAAGTGCTTTGATGAATTCATCCTTCAAAAGCTCGGTACGCGAAAATGTGAAGGGCTGAAATACCGCAATGACATTATTAAAGCCCATACTCTTTGCTGCCGTAAGCGTTGCGGCAATTTCGGTGGGATGATGAGCATAATCGTCCGCAAGGGTTATTCCCGCATGCTCACCGAGTCGTTCAAAGCGCCTGCCCGCACCGCCGAAGGCATTTACCGCACGCTCGGCATCCGAATAGGCAACTCCGCAGCAATCGGCCGCGGCAAAGGCAGCGAGTGCATTGTAAACATTATGCCGACCGGGAATTGCAAGAGCAATGCTTGCAACGGCCTCTCCGTTTTTCAGTATTTCGAAGGTCATGCCGTTTTTACCGGGGCGAATATTTCGGGCAGTGTAGTCACAGTCGCCCTCAAGACCGAAATAGACAGTCCTTCCGCCGAAGCGCTCGCCTATTCCCCTGACTCTCGGATCATCACCGTTAAGAATGGCCGTGGAGGACATACCGACGAATTTTTCAAAGGATTCGGTCAGGCGCTCCATGCTTCCGAAATAATCCAAATGATCGTTATCGATATTCAGAAGCACGGAAATATCGGGCGACATTTGCAGAAAGGTATCGACAAATTCACAGGACTCACAGACCATCAGCTCACTGCCGCCTGCTATTCCGTTTGCATTGATAAGCGGCAGACGGCCGCCTATTACCGCAGTGGGATCCTTGCTTGCCATTATCAATATCTGTGTTATAATAGAGGTAACGGTAGTCTTTCCGTGGGTGCCGCAGACCCCTATAACATTATCGTAGTGCCTTGTAAGAGCGCCGAGCAGATGACTTCTTTCCATCGTGGGTATGCCGAGCCTTTCGGCCTCTGCGAGCTCGGGGTTATCCTTGGCTATGGCCGCAGAATAGACAACAAGGTCGGCACCGTGAACGTTTTCGGCGGCATGACCCATGCTCACCTGTATTCCGAGAGAGCGAATTCTCGCAAGCGGATCGCTTTCGTTATTGTCGGAGCCCGATAGCTTATAGCCCTTGGAATTAAGAATTTCCGCCAAGGGGCACATGCCAGAGCCGCCTATACCTATCATATGGATACGCTTTGCCTCCGTAATGAGCATATCCTCCGCAGTAAGCTTTTTCAAAGGAATTACCTCCGTTTAAGATATCACTTTAATTATACTGTTAATATAAAAAAACGCAAGCATTTTCGAAGCCATTTTTGAAAGGAGCTGTTGACACTTGATAGCAATTCCCGAATATGTCAAGGCAGCACTGAAGACACTGAAAAGCAACGGTCACTCCGCATATATCGTAGGCGGAGCCGTCCGTGATGCATTAATGGGGAATGGGCCCACCGACTACGATCTCGCCTCCTCTGCGCGTCCGCAGGAGGTTATGAGGCTTTTTCCCCACACCATACCTACGGGAATCGCACACGGCACCGTCACGGCGGTTTTTCACGAGGGCACGCTTGAAATAACCACCTTTCGTGCCGACAGTAACTACAGCGACCACAGGCATCCCGACAGTATTTCCTTTTCCGACAGCATTGAGGAGGATCTCGCACGCAGGGATTTTACGGTCAATGCAATTGCCTTTGACGGCGAACACTTTGTCGACCCGTACGGTGGCAGAGAGGATATAGAGCTAAAAGTAATCCGCGCCATCGGCGAGCCCGAGAGGCGCTTTTCCGAGGACGCACTTAGGATTCTCCGTTGCTTTCGGTTTGCCTCACAGCTCGGCTTTAAGATAGAGGAGCGAACCAAGGAAGCCGCCCTGAGGCTGTCGGACTCGCTTCCGCTCGTCAGCATAGAGCGCATAACCGCAGAGCTTTTAAAGCTTTTATGCGGTTGCTCACCGCAATTTTCCTCACCTCTATTTTGCTGCGGAGCGCTTGAATTTTCGGGGCTTGCTTCAAAGCCCGTGCCGGAGGCGCTGTCACTCCTTCCAAAGGAGAGCGAGCTGAGACTTGCGGCGCTCTGCCTGCTTCACGGCACCGAGCCGAAAAAGCTCGGACTACGACTGTCCAACAGTGAAAAGGCCTCCGTTTCGGCAATATATGAGCTTCTCAAGGGCGGCTGCTCTGCAAACAGGCCCGAGCTGAAGCGACGCCTGAGACTCTATTCGGAGCGGGATACGCTTCTTGCCGCACAGGGTTCTGCACTACTCAGCGGTAAAGACCCGAAAGCGGCTGCCGAGGCTGTAGCCACGGTCGCATGCTCCGATGAGCCATATAAGATAAGTATGCTCAATATAGACGGAAAAGCTCTTTCCGATATCGGCTTCAGAGGAAGGGCTATCGGAAATGCGCTTGAGGCGCTGCTCGACAGGTGCATTGATGAGCCCTCGCTCAACACACGAGAGCGACTGCTTGCCGAAGCAAAGAAGCTTTACGAATCGGGAATTTGAAATTCTTATATTATTACAAAAGCACAGGCAGACCCGCCGTTATAAGCGGATCCGCCTGTTTTTTCCGTATTATTTCGAAAGTGCAGCACTGATTTTGTCGATAAAGCCGGCCTTTCTGAGCCTTATTATCTGATCAATGCAGGCGCATGGTGTGTCCTCGGTCAGCGAGCCGTGCATCTTTACAACGGGCTTTACGGTGCCGAGGAAGGTGGCTCCACCTCGCGGATTGAAATCAAAGGCATTTTTGAGTCTGTCCCTGACCGCCTGAAGTGATGCCACAGCACAGTCGGGGCAGGAGCTAAGTGCTGCTTCAACGGCCGCAATAGCAGCCTTTCCGCTTGCTTCGACATTTTTCAACAGAATATTACCTGCAAAGCCATCGGTAACTACCACATCAACCGCTCCCTCTACGGGATCGTTGCCCTCAATATTGCCGACAAAATTTATCGGCAGAGCCGACAGAAGTCCAAAGGCCTCCTTGGTAACGGCATTGCCCTTTTCATTTTCACGACCGACCGAAAGAAGTCCGACTCGGGGTGCATCAACGCCCTCAGCGCAGGAATAAAAGGCACTTCCCATAACCGCAAGCTCCGAGAGCTGCTTTGCTGAGCAGTCCAAATTTGCTCCGCAATCGGCTATAAGAATATTTCTGCCGTCCGCTATAGGTATCAGTGAGGCGAGAGCCGGCATTTTGATACCCTTGACAAGTCCGAGCCTGAAAATCGAGCCCACAAGCAGTGCGCCCGTATTGCCGGCGCTTATCAATCCGATGCAGTCCTCATCGGTCTTAAGCCTAAGAAGCGCCTTAACAAGCGTTGAGTCGCCTCTGCCCGAAAAAACCTCACTCGGCTGATCGTGATTTGTAACGACATCCTCGGCAAGCAGAGTCTCCACCCTGCTATTATCAAATTCAAAGCAGCTCAGGCAAGCAAGCTCCTCCTGTCTGCCGACAAGCACCGCCGACAGCTCGGGAAATTTTCGGAGCGCGGAGAGTGTTCCCTTTATTACGGGCAGGGCTCCCGCATCCGCGCCATAAACATCAACCACTATTTTATCCATAAGGCATTCTCCTTAAAGGAAAACGAAATTATTCAAGAGAAACGATCAAATCGTATACGCCCTGACCGCCCTCAATAAAGCCGGCCTCGATATTCGGGAATTTTTCGGAAAGAGCAACGGAAAAGCTCTCGGCCTCCGCCTCATCCATGCTCCTTCCCCAAAAGGCCAGCAGGGTCTGCTTGTCGGCAATTCCCTCAACAGCCTCAAGCGCCGACAGGAAGGTCTCGAGCTTATTGTCGGAGCAGTGAAGTATGCGGTCGCCGTCAAGAGCAATATAATTGTCCTTAACGACATCAATGCCGTTCATATGCGCATCTCTTGTTGCCGTGGTCAAAAACAGCGAGGTGACACCGTCAAGGCAGGAGGTCATGCAGGAAACGAATTCAGCAAGCTCCTCGCAGGAATCATCCATCATGGAAAGCGCAGAGTAGCCCTCTGCAACCGACGAGGTCGGCACAACGGTGACGGGCGTCCTCTCATACAGCTCAGCCGCCTGCTTTGCCGCAAGCTTGATATTCGAATTGTTTGGTAAAACCACAATATAATCGGCATCAACAGTGTCAAAGGCCTTAATAAAATCCTCTGCCGAGGGATTGCTTGTCTGTCCCCCGTCTACAATTGCATCGGCACCGATGCCTATAAAATAGCCTGCAATTCCCGCTCCGGGAGCCGTGGAAACAACAGCGAATTTCTTATGCTTTTTTGGTGCGGAGGCGGCAGCCTCGTCACCGACCGCGCAGGTGAATTCGACACCAAGCTCAACCTCAGCCTCGGTATCGCCTCTTAAGGCAGCCTCCATTCCCTCGAAGATGCACAGAAGTCCGGCACCGCCGCTGTCGACAACCCCTGCCTCCTTGAGGACGGGAAGCTTGTCGGGAGTTGCGGCAAGCGAGGCGCGCATTACGGGAAGAAGCTCGGCAAAGGCCTCACCGAAGTCAGGAAAGCTCTTATCTGCCGCCCATTCGGCGGTTTCGCGCATTACCGTGAGCATTGTTCCCTCCGTAGGCGTTCTCACGGCCTTATAGGCTGTCGCGGAGCCCTTGGCGAGCAGCTCGGGGAGCTCATTAATATCAAGCTCGGTCTTGCCCTTAACAAAGGAGGCAAGACCCCTTATATACTGCGAGAGTATAACGCCCGAATTGCCGCGCGCCGAGAGAAGTGAGCCTCTCGAAAAGGCGGTCATCATTTCGCCGAGGCTTTTTTTATCCTCGCCCGCGGCAACTCCTCCGAGCAGAGTTTTCGACATATTCTTGCCCGTATCACCGTCCGGCACGGGAAAAACATTAAGCCTGTCGACATATTCCTCATTCAGCTGCAGGCGGCGAAGACCGTTTTTGAGCATTGAATGAAAGATCTCGCCGTCGATCACGGATATTGCCATTATTCTTTCCCCTCTATAGTAACTTCTTTACCGACACAATATGCTATAACGGTTCCGGGGCCGACAGAGGCACCGACGATCGGTCCGATATAATTAACGGTAACGCCCTTAAAGGCCTTAAGCGCGAGGATCTCATCGCGAAGAGCATGAGCCTCCTCCTCACAGTCGGCATGAGTTATGCAAAGCTGACTGTTTTCGGCATCCTCTGCCGCCTCAACGGTAAGGCGTGCGATCTCCTTACGGGCATTCACGGCGCCCTTTACCTTTTTGAAGGCATAATTCTGTCCGATAACATCGGAAATTATGATCGGCTTAACACCGAAGAGATTTCCGAAAAAGGCGCTTGAGGCCTTAACGCGTCCGGCCTTGCGGAGATACTCAAGGCTTGCGACCGTGCCGAACTGATTGACCTTAAGCTTGTTGCTCTCGATATATTCGGATATTTCCGCAGGCGAGGCTCCCTCGTCACGCATTTGAGCGGCCTTGACGAGCATCATTCCCTGACCGAGCGAGCTGTTGAGAGCATCAATACAGATAATGCTTCTTTCGGGATACCTTTCGGCAAGCTCCTCGGCAACCTGCTTTGCAAGATTGACAGAGCCCGACAGGGCGGATGAGCAGCCGATGTAAAGAATATCCTTACCTGCCTCAAGAAGCTCTGTAAAGCGCTCCTCGATAACATTTCGGGGAACCTGAGTTGTGGTTATACGCTTTCCGTTCCTCATAAGTCCGTAGAATTCATGAGCCGAATGACACTCCCAATCGAGAGAGGCCACATATTCCCTGCCGTCCGCGACATAATTCATGGGAAGATACTGAATGGCATATTTCTGTCTGAGCTCAAGCGGAAGATCACAGGTAGAATCTCCGATAATCGCAAAGTCACCGCATCCGGCCTCGAAAGCGGTATTGACCGTCTCTGCTCCGTCGGACACCTTACCTGCCGAAATATCGGCCATTATTTTTCTTTCCTTTTCGTTTCCTGCGGAAATCGGTGTTCCAAGATAGAAGGCCGCGCAAAGTCCCGGGCCTATATTGGCGCCGCAGGCCATACCGACGGGATTGATAATGATCTCCCTGGGAGAGAAATGCTCACGAAGCTTTTCGGCAAGTGTATTTGCCGCCTCCTCGCGATTTGAATGGGCGACGAATATGATCTGATCCTTAAGATCAACACCCGTTTTTTCCATGTACTTTAAGGTTGCATCAAAGGCCGCAGCCTTTCCCTTAAAGCTGCACATAACCTCTGAAAGTCCCTGACGGTTAAAGTCGGCCATCGGATTAACGCCGGCAAGAGTTCCGAAAAACGCCTTTGCGTTCGAAACACGGTTCATCTTGGCAAGGAAGGACAGATCGTCCATCGGGCCCATCTGATGAATACAGTGTCTGATTTCATTGAGGTACTCGGCGGTTTCCTCAAGCTCGGCCCCCTGCTCCGCCTTGCGGTGTGCAAGTGCGATAAGCAGTGCCAGCGAGGTGGAATATCTCAGTGAATCAACACAGGCGATTTTCCTCTCGGGATACTTTTTCATAAGCTCGGCCGCAACGGCAACGCAGTTCTCATATGTACAGGAAAGTGCAGAGGACATTGATATGCTGAGAATGTCCTTGCCCTCCTTGAGATAGCGCTCAAAGACCTCAGCAGTCTCGCCGAGCGTGGGAGAAGCGGTTTTGTAGGGAGCCTTTTTGCGGCTCTTCATTGAATTGTAGTACCACTCGGGAGTGAAATCCGACCATTCGAGATCGGCAAGATGCTCACTTCCGTCGGGAAAATAAAGCACTCCGTGAAGACAGTCAACAACACCGAAGCGCGCACGAAGCTCGGCGTTAAGGTCGCAGCCGGTATCTGATATGATTACAAATTTTTCCATTTAAGCCCTCCGTATTATATGGAATCCCTTATATTCCGCAGGTCGGATTCCGAAAAAGCGACACGAGTGTCGCTTTTAAGAATATAGCATATTTAAAGAGCAATTTCAACATTTTCCGGCAGCCTTTTTAAAAAAACATTTAAAAAGCTTTGGAAGTCTGCTATAATACTTTGCGTGCCGCATTCGTGCCGCCGCCATCATGCTTTAACGGAGTGTAGCTTAACATGGAACTATTCGTACTGATTTCAATTATCGCCCTCGCCCTGCTGCTTGTCGGCGGTGTCGTTGCAATGCTGATAATCACCCTGCCGATCGCAAAAAAGGTCTACAGTCACACCTTGGTACGCACCGAAAGGGAAAAATGGGGCCGCGTCTGCTCCGCTCCCGAAAACGAGGAGCAGCTTAAAATGTGGAACCTCGGCTGCGGCTGGGCCGAGGAAAACAAGACCTATATGACCGAGCTTCAAATCGAAAACGACGGTCTTAAGCTTTTCGGCGAATATTATGATTTCGGCTTTGATAAATGCGTTGTTATTCTGCCCGGCAGGTGTGAATGCCTTAAGTATTCGTATTTTTACGCCGCACCCTACCGCGAGTCGGGCTATAATGTTCTTGTAACGGACAGCCGCGCTCACGGCTTCAGCGACGGACAATATTCGACAATCGGCAAGGAGGAAAGCAGAGACCTTGAAAAATGGGCAAGGCTTCTGACCGAAAAATACGGTATCAAGTCCATCCTGCTTCATTGTATATGCATCGGCTGTGCAACCGGTCTGCTTGCGGCAACAAGAAGCGGCAGCACGCTCCCCTTTAAGGGAATCATACTCGACGGCTGCTTTACCACCTTCAGAGAGACCTACAAGCGCCATATGCAGGTAGATCGCAGGCCTCTCTTCCCCGTTCTTGATATGATAATGCTTATGATTTACAGGAATACCGGCTGCAATGTGCTCACCGATTCGCCGAAGCGCATGCTTCCGCGGCTCCGTATTCCCGTTATGTTCATTCACGGAAAATGCGATATTTATTCCCTTCCCGCAAAGGCCGAGCAGCTCTACAGCTCCACAGGCTCCGAAAGCAAGCGCCTTGTATGGATGGAAAAGGGCTGTCACTCACACCTCCGGCTTGCACAGACGGATAAATACGATGCGGCAGTGAAAGAGTTTGCGACAAATGTCTTTTAACGGAAAGAAATACGCGGTCTTTACCGCCGATGTGGAAAGCTTCGGTGAGACGGAGTGTGTCCGCTATTCCTCACTGAAGGTCGACGACGATATGATGGACGGTCTGTTCAGGTACACCGAGCTGCTTGAAAAGCACGGAATAAGAGCAACTCTTTTTTCCCTGCTTGAGGCCGCCGAAATGTACACCGCTCCCATTTCGGAGCTTCTTCAAAAGGGACACGAGCTTGCACTTCACGGCTTTAATCATACCGCTCCGATGCTCATTGAGCCGGATGAATTCAAGGCACAGACCCAAAGCGCCAAAAGCCGCCTTGAAAGCCTGTTTGATGTAAAAATCCGCGGCTACCGTGCACCCTGCTTTTCGCTTGACGAGGAACGCCTTGAGGCTGTACGCAGCCTCGGCTTTGATTATGATGCAAGCTTTATGAGCTTTTCAAAGGCACGGCATCACGCACCACTCGATTTTTCAAGGTGGCACAGACACGAACGGAATGTTTTCGAAAGCAACGGCTTTTTTGAATTCGGTCTTGTCAGCGGAAAGCTTTTCGGTGCCGATTATCCCGCCTCGGGCGGTGGATATTTAAGGCTTATGAGCAAGCTGCTTTACCGTCCCTTTATTAAGCGCTGTGTCAGAAAAAACAGCTGCTATGTATTTTATATGCATCCCTTTGAGCTTTCATCCGAACGGGCACCCGACCTTAAGCGTGCAAAGCTCTATGACAAATACTATCTCACTCAGGGGCTTTCGGACTTTGCCGAAAAAATCGTATATCTTATCGCATGCCTTAAGTCAGAGGGCTTTGAATTCATAACCTTTTCGGAGCTTTCCGAAAAGCTGAAGGCATAAAGAAAAATGACCGCACAGCTCCGAAACGGGAGTGTATGCGGTCTTTTTTCGCTTGATCGGCCATTGAAATAGGCTATATAATTGCGGTTATGGCAAAATTCGCCGCCCGTCAGCAGCTCAAAGGAAAGCTCGAGTCCGGTGGCTGTTTTGATAAGCCTTTTACCGCTGTGATCGACGAACAGCTTTTCAAATCTTGAATTATCGACAGACTCGAAGAAACAATCACATTTGACAACGAAATCGGTTATGCAGCTCGGTTTGTCGCTTTTTATATAGCAAAACGACAAATTGTCGAAAAACAGCTGACAGCTGTCACCGTCGCACTTCGGCACGGTTATCAACA
Source organism: uncultured Eubacteriales bacterium (assembly GCA_964504325.1). Classification (GTDB taxonomy): domain Bacteria; phylum Bacillota; class Clostridia; order Oscillospirales; family Acutalibacteraceae; genus RGIG7384. The sequence goes on from CAZDEI010000009.1 coordinate 11,054, forward strand.
CCGGTATTAATATTTTGATTCCTTGAAGCGCTTTCCTCTCCGAAGCAAAGGAGTGCAAGGCTGCTTGGCACGAGGAGCAATATATTGAATTCAATCACGGCTTATGCTATATTTATATGAGAAACAATTCAGCAGGCAACAAAAAACGCGCTCAAACGGAGGCAAAGCTTATGATAAGAATAATTTCACTTTTGATTGTAACGGCGCTGCTCGTGCTTACGGGCTGCTATCTTTCCTTCAGACTGCACAGAGGGCTCTCCGACTTTTTCCCGAGGCTTAGGACTTGGCCCGTCATGCTTGCCGTTTTTTTGCTTATTGCCGTAACAGTCCTTGGCTTCGTTCGGGCGCTTATCCCCTTTCCCGTTGCCGTAAAGCAGCTTCTCGGGATATGCAGTGCTTACTCAATGGGAATTCTCGTCTATCTTTTGATGTATACGCTTGCAGCCGAAATGTTGCTTGCTCTGCCGCGAATTCTGAAGCTTTCATTCACATCCCACGCCCTGTTTGACGGCTTTACCGTGCTTACCGTCCTGCTGCTTACGGTCGGCACCTGCGCTTACGGCTTTATAAATGCCCGTCAAATTGATAATGTCTCCTATGAAATCGCACTTACTGATAAAAAGGACATTTCCGATATTAAGCTTACTGTGATAAGCGACCTGCATCTCGGATCTGTAGGCTCGGAGTCGCGCCTTGAGGACATCGTTTCCGAAATCAATTCGCAGCAGCCTGATGTTATCTGCATTGCAGGTGACTTTTTCGACACTGATTTTTCGGCGATAAACGACACCGAGACAGCGCTTGAAGCACTTCGCGGACTGCACTCGACCTACGGTGTCTATGCCTGCCTCGGAAATCACGACGGCGGAGAGACACACGAGCAAATGAAGGCGTTTTTGAAGAGTGCGGGAATACAGCTATTGGACGACAGCTACACCGTCATCGACGGACGCCTGCTGCTTGCAGGCAGGCTTGACGCTTCGCCGATCGGTGGCTACGGAGCAGCCGTGAGGCTCCCACTCACCGAGCTTCTTGACGGAGCAGACACATCCTTACCGACTGTGATAATGGACCATAATCCCGCGAATATCGATGAATACGGCTCGGAGGCAGACCTGATTTTGTGCGGTCACACCCACAAGGGTCAAATATTCCCCGGAAACCTATTCACGCACATGCTTTACACGGTCGATTACGGTTACTACCGTAAGGATTTGACGGCTCCGCAGGTGATTGTTACCTCTGGTGTCGGCACCTGGGGAATGCCGATGAGGGTCGGAACCGACTGCGAAACGGTAACCGTGACCTTTAAGTGCGAGTAGCCCTGCTACGCACCATATAGGCTTTTATGCAAAAGCTCATATCTATATAAAAAGAAGGCTCATTTGTCTGCCCGGCAAATGAGCCTTATGCTTTAGTCAGCTAACTTTCAGCCTCCATTGTATCCGCAGCCATGGGCACGCAGAGCTCCCCGTAAGCCTCCCTTGTGTAAAGAGAGGTGGCACGGCAAGGCCGTGCCGGAGGGATTGTAATGCAGCTTAATCACGTCGCGAACAGTCTTTTTTACTATACAGTTTTTCCGCCTTACTTCTTCAATATACACAATTACTTATCACCTTAAAAAGCCTTCCCGAGCTTCGTTCGGGAAGGCTTTTGGCGCCGGTGGCGGAAGAGATGTCGGTGAGAAATTATTGTATATGTTTGAACTTTCAAGGTGTTTTTCATAGTGACACCTCTTTTATTTTTTATATAACCATATTACACATATATGTGTATAATGCTTACTGTGATTTCTTCAGCAGAAACTGTAAATTAAAATAATTATTTATTATTCATCAGCTAAGCGACTTCATCATTCATTATTTATTACAAAAATCCGTTCACAAATGAATAATGAATATATCTAATAATGAAAAATGAATAATACAAAAC